>NZ_JBEYKR010000012.1:0-85132 GCF_040703535.1 Streptomyces sp. NPDC007346 | reverse complement strand
ACCCGATTGCGCTTCACGAAATAGGCCACCACCACCAGCACCGTGGTGGCCGCGATGAACCACAGTTGCAGGCGCGATGCCGGACACACCGCCACCGTCACCGTGGACGGCGAGGTCCGCGACAACGCCACGGTGCGCGCCGACCAGCGCGAGCGCCTGGAGGGCCGCCGCGCCGCCCTGGAGGCCAAGGGCGACAAGCTCCGGCAGGAAGCCGAGTCCCTGCACCGCCGGTCCGACGAGATGGTCGAGCACCTCCCCCTGGGGCAGCCGGTCATGCCTGGCCCGCGCGGCCGGGCCCACCGCAACCTCCTGAACCGCAGCATCGACACCGCGATCAAGGGCGCCCTTACCGCCTGGTCCACGTCCGCGGCGAGTGGCGCAGGGTCGCCCGCGCCAACCCGAAGACCGTCAGCGTGACGACCGGCTACAGCTGGACCGACAAGTACGGGTGGGAAGAGGTCCGGGGCCACCGGGCCGCCGCCGACACCGCCTAGGACTGATCACCTCAGCGCGCGCCCGGTCGCCCCGGGCGCGCGCGGCCCCACCCCTCACTCACCAGCCAGCGAGGACACCATGACCGGCGACTCCACTAGCTTCCAGAGCATGTTCGACGCGATGAAGAGCGCGTACGAGCGGGACCACCCCGGCGAGCAGGACCCCGTACCGCCGTCCTCGACGCCGTACAGCAAGGCGCGCGAGCTGCCGCCCGTAGACCCCGGCGTCCCCTCCGCGCACGTCCGCACCGCCTACCACCTCCGCCAGGGCCCCCGCATGGCCAACGGCGAACACGCCGTTCTCGACCAGCCACTCAGCTCCGGCAGGCTCAGCCGCGTCCAGGGCGACGCGCTCTGTAAGCCGCAGGCGAAGTTCTGGGGCCTCTACGAGAGCCCGGACCGGACGGTGTCCTGCCCTCGCTGCAAGGCCATGGCGGAGCGGCACGGGATCACCATCCGCACGCCGCTCTGACCTCCTCCGGACACCGTCCGGACGCTCTCCCGGACGGTGTCCGCAGCGGCGTCCGGACGCGGCCCGCCGGAGGACGCCCGCACGGGCCCCCGGAGGCGCACGGACACGACCCGCCCAGACGCGTCCGGACAGCGTCCGACCAGCAGGAACACCCTCCGCGCGGACACGTCCCGAACACCTTCCCAGACGCGTCCGCGCCCCCTCTCCGGACACGTCCGGACACAGAAAGGACACCCATGAACGGCCCCCTCGTCGTCATCCCCTGCGCCGCCCGCAAACTCGACCGCCCGGCCCCGGCCGGAGACCTCTACCAAGGCAGCTATCACCGCGCCTGCCGGCAGACCGCCGACACCCTGACCGCCACCGGAGGCACGACCGTCATCCTCTCCGGCCTCCACGGGCTCCTGCCCCTCGACCGCGTCACCGCGCCGTACGACATGCGCATGGGCGACCCCGGCAGCGTCACCCCCGACCGCCTCCGCGACCAGGCCCAGGGGCTCGGCCTCGCAGACGCCCCCACGGTCGTCGTCCTCGCCGGAGCCCTGTACGTCACCGCCGCCCGCGCCGTCTGGCCCCATGCCTTCGCCCCCCTCTCCGGCCGTGGGATCGGCCGCCAGCTCCAGCGCCTTGCCGAGCTCCGCGCCGAACCCCTCTTCCCTCTCTTCTAACTCGCCCCGCCCCGGACGACCGCCCGGGGAACCACACGCTCATTGGAGAACCCGTGTCCCTGCTACTCGCCCTCGCCCTTACCGCCTCCGCCGTCTACGCCTGGCGCCGCTACAACACCCGCCGCGGCCCCAGCGCCTCCGCCGGCGCATCTGCTGCCGCCCGCACCCGGCAGCTCCGTACGCCCCTCGTCCGCCTCGCCACCGCCCTCGGCATCGACACCCGCGCAGAGCGGGAGGCCCGCAACTGGGAGGAAGGGGCGCGTGGTGAACGCCGCGCCGCCGCGCGCCTCCAGCCGCTCACCGATGCCGGCTGGTGGATCCGCTACGACCTCGCCCTCCCGCCCGGGGAAGGGTCGGCGAACGTCGACGGCCTGGCCATCAGCCCGGCCGGGAAGCCGTTCGTCCTCGACCCCAAGGTGATGCACCCCCGCTTCCCCGTCACCGTCCACGCGGGCCGGGTCTGGCACGGCAACCTCGACGTCACCCGGCGCATCACCAGCGCGGGCAAGGAGGCCGCGGCCGTCTCCCGGGCCCTCGGCGTGCCGGTCGTCGCCATCGTCGCCATCGAGGGCGCCCGCCTCCTCGGCCCCCACAAGCGACCGGCAACCGAACTGGCCCTCGGCCCCGTGCGCATCGTGCCGGCGCACCGCCTGCCCGCCGTCCTCCAAGCACAGGCACACGTCCCCGGGCAGCGCCACGCGGAGGCCCTGGTGGCCACCGCCGAGCGCGTGCTACCGCCATACCTGGGCCGTTAACGTGTCCTGATGTTGCAACTTGACATTGCAATATCAGGTTGCAAGTATGTGGGTGTTGGGACAGGGACACCACCGGCAGGGGAGCAACACCATGGCGCACCGCGAGACCACCGTCACCGTGCACGGCACCCGTCGCACCATCCGCACCGAGCAGACCGGCACTGTCCGCCAGATGGAGACGCAGCACACCCGCGCAGTCCGCGCCGCGATCGAGGAGCTGCACGCGGCCGGGAAGGTGGACGCCCTGTCTGCCGCCCAGAAGGGCGCCCGCGCCGCCGTGCACGCCGCCCGCAACCACAACTCTGGCCCCCTGGTGACCGCCGCCGTCGACGCGAGCCGCGCTGTGAAGCGCATCGAGACCTTCAAGGTCAACGTCCTGTCTTTCCCGAACCTGAAGGCGATGACCCGCCCCCACCCGGCGGTGAAGTTCGATCTCGACCCCACCGACCCCTGCCTGGCCGAGGCGCACCACGAGGTCATCGACCCCGACGCCCTCGCCGCTGTCGAGCCCACCGCCGAGGAGCCCCCGGCCCGCCTGCCCGGACAGACCTTCCTGGACTCGCTCCTGGCCCGCCACCTCCCCACCCCGACCCCGAAGGAGGAGGAGCCGATGGACCTGGAGACGTTCCTGAACGACTTCTTCGCCCCGGCGGACATGGGCGACGGCGAGGTCATGGAGGTGAGCGAGTTCATGGGCCTGGTGCCCGACGAGGCGTGACCCGACCAGCAGGGGCCCGCACGGTGCGCGTACGGGCCCCTGCCACATCTCTGAACCCCTCTGACCAGGCACGATGACCGTAGAATGAGGGCAGCCAGAGGCCCCCGGGTGAGCTTTCGCGGGCAGCACCACGGGGGCCGTGCCGACCACCGAAAGAGCGGTGACGACATGTCCCAGACTACCGACGCGCCCCGGCGCCCCTCCTCCCTGCTGGCTGAGGCCGCGTTCCGCGCCCGCCTCGCGGAGCTGGGGGCGACCCTCCTCGAACCCGCATGGTTGGGCAACGGCCAGCCGCACCGTGTCCGCTGCGCCGCCGGGCACGACTGCACCCCGCGCCCGAACAGCGTCCAGAAGGGCCGAGGGGTCTGCCGGACCTGCGCGGGCTCGGACCCCGCGACGGCCGAGGCCGCGTTCCGGGCCCGCCTCGCGGAGCTGGGGGCGACCCTCCTCGAACCCGCGTGGCTGGGCAACGGCCAGCCGCACCGGGTGCGCTGCGCCGCCGGACACGACTGCACCCCGCAACCGAGGAGCGTCCAGGGCGGCCGGGGAGTCTGCCGGACCTGCGCACGCAGGGACCCCGCGTCAGCCGAGGCCGCGTTCCGGGCCCGCCTCGCCGAGCTGGGGGCCACCCTCCTCGAACCCGCGTGGCTCGGCGCCACCCGAGGGCACCGGGTGCGCTGCGCGGCGGGCCACGACTGCACCCCGCGCCCGAACGGCGTCCAGCAAGGGGAAGGGATCTGCCGGACCTGTGTGGGCATGGACCCGGCGACCGCCGAGGCCGCGTTCCGCGCTCGTCTCGCGGAGCTGGGGGCCACCCTCCTCGAACCGGTCTGGCTCGGGAACGACCGAGGGCACCGAGTGCGCTGCGCCGCCGGACACGACTGCACCCCGCGCCCGAGCCACGTGCAGCAGGGGGGAGGCGCCTGCCGGAGCTGCGCGGGCAAGGTGTGGGATGCGTTCTACGTGGTCCGCGACGACGTCCGCGACGTGCTCAAGCTCGGTATCACGTCCGGCGACCCCCGGCCCCGACTGCGGACCCATGCCCGCGCGGGCTTCCGCGCCGTCCTGCGCGTCCACCGGGATCTGCCCGGCGACGTCGCCCCGGCGCTGGAGCGGACCGTCCTGGCCGCCCTCGCCGAGGTACGCGAGGCGCCCGTCCAGGGCCGGGAGTTCTTCCCGGCCCGGGTGGAGCCGCTGGTCCTCGCCCTGGTGGACAGTCACCTGTCCGGACGCCACCTCTCCGCCCGCCGCAAGCGCGTCACCGTCACGTACATGCCGGACGCACCGCAGTAGCCGACCCCCAGGGGCCCGCACACATCCGCGTGCGGGCCCCTCACCGTCTCCCCGGACACCCACCCCCCCTCACGGGCTGCCGGTCCGGCCACGGGGAGCCTGCCCCCTCTGGCCTTATCCTTCTGCGCCCTCACGACGCCGACCAGGGGAAGACCATGACCCAGGCCACCTACCTGCGCACCGACACCATCCCGCTCGCCCAGCTCCAGCCGTTCCCCGGCAACGCGAAGCGCGGGGACGTCGGCGCCATCCTCACCAGCCTCACCAGGAACGGCCAGTACCGCGCCCTCGTGGTCCGAGAGACCGATCCCGGGCGGTACGTCGTCCTCGCCGGGAACCACACCACCCAGGCCATCGCCGCCCACGGCCCCGGCGACTGCGGCATGACCGTCAAGGCCGGCGACGAGGAACGCCCCTGCGGGGTGTGCGGCAACCAGGAATGGGAGCCGTCCGCCCGGTGCGAGATCGTCCACTGCGACGACGACACCGCCACCCGCATCAACCTCGTGGACAACCGCAGCGGGGAACTGGGGGGCTGGGATGAGCAGGCACTCGCGGACCTGATCGGCGGCCTGGACGACCTCGACGGCACCGGCTACAGCGACGAAGACCTGTCCGGCCTCCTGGCCGCCATCGAGGAGGCTGCCGACGAGGAGGCCCCGGAGCCCGACGAGGAGGAGCAGGCGCCGGCCCGGCCGACCGGCACCCCCGGCGCCCCGGACACCACCGGACCGGAGCCCACCCCGGCCGCGGCTTCCGCCGGCGACTCCGTGCCGCCCCTGCCGCCGCCCCCGGGCCACGTCATCATGACGCTGACCTACCTCCCTCCGGACCGCGACGAGGCCGCGCGCCTCGTGTCCAACGCCCGGGAGACGTTCAAGGACGACGGCGCCCCGGGGATCGTGCTCCGCGCCCTGCGCGCCCTGACCGCCGTCCTGGACTCCCGGCACGCCTATGACGGAGTCGTCACCGTCACCGAGCTGCTGCGAGCCGCCGGGGTCGAGCAGCCCTGACCTCCGTCGAGCTTGGTCTCCGTGTTTTCCTGATCGTTTCCTGATCGCGGAACCCCCTACCGGGGCGGCGCGGAGCGCCCCACCACTGAGGGATGACTACCGAAGACATCGCCGCATTCGTCGCGGCGCACCCGCCCCACCCCGGATTCTCTGCGGACCAGATCGCGGACGTCTGGGACGAGCTCAGCTCGGTGGCTGACGTGGAGGTCATTGCTACGGACACGAGCGATCGGGAGACGCGCAGCACCCTGGAGCACGCCGCTGCGTACCGCCGGCAGCTCGCGGCCGCCGTGCGGTGGGTGAAGGCACACCATGGCGATGAGGTCGCCAACTCCTTCGTCACGTACCTCGGGAACGCGTCCTCCAGGAGGGGCGCGCACGCGATTCCCCCCGCCCCGTGAACCCTCCGGTCGTACGGCAGAACGCAGGGACAGCCTCGTCCGGCCGAAGCGTCCGACCACACGTCCCGGCCGCCGCGCTCGCCTACCTGGCGCTCTCGGCCTCCTGACCCACCCGCAAGGGCCCACCCGGACACCCGGTGTGGGCCCTTCCGCCTGTCCGTCGAAAAGCCGTCAACTCCGATTCTGATCAGCACTGGTAACCCGTCTCGGGGTGCCGGTCGCAACCTCCGCTTATCCTCTTGCGCTGCCATACACGACGAGGAAGGGCCAGCCCATGGCACAGGCCACATACGAGGGCACTGCGCTCGTGCCGCTCGACCAGCAGGAAGGGCACCACCCATGACGACCGATCAGGCAACCTACGCCCGTACCGCCCTCGTCCCCCTGGACCAGCTCACCCCGTACCCCGGCAACGCCAAGAGAGGCGACGTCGACACGATCCTCTCCAGCCTCCGCCAGAACGGGCAGTACCGCTCTCTCGTCGTCCGGGAGATCGAGCACGGGCCGCTCGTCGTCCTCGCGGGCAACCACACCATGCAGGCCTTCGGTGCCCACGGGCCCGGCGACTGCGGGGTCAAGGTCAAGGCCGGGCGCGGGGTACGGCCCTGCGGGATCTGCCAGAACGACCCGGCATGGGAGCCGACCCCGCGCTGCGAGGTCGTCCGGTGCGACGAGGACACCGCCCGCCGGGTGAATATCGTGGACAACAGGGCGTCCGATCTTGGGACTTACGACTACGAGGCGCTGTCCGAACTCCTCGCCGGCCTGGACGACCTGGACGGCACCGGCTACACCCCCCGGGACGTCGAGGACATCACCGCGCTGCTCACCGCCCCGCCGGATGAGGTCCAGGACCTGGCCGACCACCACGGCGAACCCAACGAAGACATCTTCCGCCCCAAGATCAGCATGTCCGTGGACGCGGAGACCTTCGACCGGTGGCGCGTGGCCCTGGACGCCCACCCGGGCAAGGACGACGAGGCCAAGCTCCTCGGCCTGCTGGACGAGATCGAGCGCACCCGGGCCACCACGGAGGCCACGGCGTGAGCGTCCACCTCGGCGGCCGGGGCGAGCCGTTCAAGGCATTGTGCTCGTACGCGTTCTGGCGCCCGACGAACATGCGCGACTTCGTCGGGAAGCTGGCCACCCCGGACACCATGATCTTCGGCGACTCCGGGGCCCACACCGCCCGCACCATGGGCCTCCACCTGACCCTGGAGGAGTACGCCGCCTGGTGCCAAAAGTGGGACCGCCAACTCACCCTGTACGCCAACCTGGACGTCATCGGCGGACCCGAGGCCACGTGGCGCAACCAGAAGGAACTGGAGGACCACGGCCTGGAGCCCATCCCCGTCTTCCACACCGGCGACCCGTGGGAGTGGCTGGAACGCTACCTGGACGAGGGCTACACATACATTGCCCTCGGCAAGCTCCTCGGCAACCCCGTCAAGGACGTCCTGCCCTGGGTCGCCAAGGCCTTCCGCCTCGCTGGAGACCGCGCGGTCTTCCACGGGTTCGGCATGACCGTGTGGCGAGCACTCCGGGAGTTCCCGTTCTACAGCGTGGACTCCTCCACCTGGACGTCTGGCTACCGCTTCGGCGTCGTCAAACTCTTCGACACCACCACCGGCACCTGGACCGACATCAAAATGCGCGACCGGGCTGCACTGCTCAAGCACCGGGACCTCGTCCGCGCGCACCACATCAGCCCGCTGTCCCTCGCCTCCCGGGCCACCTACAACCGCACTGACGCCACCGTGCTGGCCGCCGTCGCCTGGCGTCGAGCGGAGGAGTACATCCGCGCCCGTCACGGCCCCATCACCATCCCGCCCGGCCGGCACAACCCTGTCACCCGGGGCGGGCCCCGTACTGCGACCCCCGGCCTCCACCTGTACCTCGCGGAGGCCACCACCACCAACCTCTACCGCGCCGCAGCGGGCATCCAGGCCGCCCGGCAGGAAGCGAGCACCCCGTGACCGAGACCTACCCGGAGACCGTCCCCGTCCCCGCCGCCCTGCTGCGCACCGTGGACGTCGGCCCGTTCGGTATCTACTTCACCAACGTCAACCGGGCCATGGGACTGCGCGCCCACTCCCACACCGGGGCCGTCACCGTGGTGTACGACACCGTCGGCCGCCACGGCTACCCCTCGTTCGCGGAGACCAACGCCGCGCTGGAGGCCCGGATCCACGAGCTCACCCGCAAGGTCTTCAAGGACGCCACCAACGAGGACATCGCCGACCGCCTGTTCGCGCACCTGGACGGCTACGTGGCCCCCGAGTGGGAGCCCTGGGGCGGGGAGTACCGCCTGCGCGCCGTCCACCTGGACGTCATCGGCGTCCACGACGACATCGGTCACGACAACTCCACCACCCGCTACACCGTCGCCCGCCCGCACACCCTCCTGGGAGCCCACTGATGCCGCACGCCGTGACGGTCCGCCACAACTTCGAAGCCGGGCACCGGCTCCCGCACCTGCCCGGGAAGTGCCAGTCCCTCCACGGCCACTCCTGGTGGGCCGAGGTCACCGTCGAGGCCCCCGACCTCGCCGACGGGCTCGTCGTGGAGTTCGGCCCCTTCAAGAAGCAGCTCCGCCGCTGGATCGACACCCACCTCGACCACGGGCTCATGCTCGGCCCGAAGGACGAGCTGCTGCCGCTGCTCTCCCAGTACGGCAAGGTCCACGGCGTCCCCGGCTGGCCCACCGTCGAGAACGTCGCCGCCCTCATCGCCCGCGTCGCCAGCGACGCCCTGTTCGACCTCGTGCACGCCCCCGGCGCCCGGGTCACCCGCGTCAGCGTTTCCGAGACCCACGTCAACGCCGCCACCTGGACCGCCGCATGAGCACCATCACCGTGGACCTAGCCCACACCCTCGTCGTCCGAGAGACGTTCGGACCAACCGTTCAAGGCGAAGGGCCGTCGACCGGGCGCCGCTGCGGCTTCATCCGCCTCGGCGGCTGCAACCTCTCTTGCCACTGGTGTACGGTCGCGGGCACGATGATCTTGCGGCCTGACTTCACCTGGACCCCCGTTGAGCTGCTAGAAGTGGGGGACGTGGTGCTCGGTCGCACCACCCCCGGGAACGGCAAGCACGGAGCCCTCGCGGAGTCCACCGTCACCCACGTAGCGCGCCGCCAGGCACCCCTCGTTCGCGTCAATGGTGGTCTCGTGTGCTCCGCCGACACCCGTGCCTGGACGTCCAAGAACTCATCTGTGCGGTCCGGCTGGAGGGAGTTCTCCCGCAGCCAGGGATTGAACTGCACCTTCCTCGCCGATCCCGTGAAACGCGACCAGGCCGATTACGAGCGCGGCTACATCGCGGGCATGGCAGACGGAGACGGCTCCTTCTGGACCCTCCGGCAAAAAGCCAAGGACCGGACCTACCGGCGGTTCCGCCTCGCACTGAACGACCAGACGATGCTGGACCGCGTCCGTGAGTACGCCGCTCGGGCCGGATACACCCTGCGCCCCGGTGTCCACACGCGTACCGGCTTCAAGGGCCCTGGGACTCAGGCGTGCTTGTGGCTCACCAACCACAAGGAGGCGGAGCGCCTGGAGGCGTGGGTCGAGGAAGACGTCGACAGCGAGTCCTGGTCATGGGGGTACCTCGCAGGGATCTTCGACGCCGAAGGCAGCCTGTCCCAGACCAGCATCATCCGTATCTCGCAGTACCCCACCAGCGACGACGGGCGCCGGGTCTACGAGCGCGCCTACAACGCCGCCGTACGCCTCGGGTTCGGCGTCGCCCGGGAGCCCAAGGGAATCCGCCTGCGCACCGCTGGCGGGGAGATGTGGCGGTTCTTCAGCGGCGCGACCCCGGCCAAAGCCCATGCCCTGGCCAAGGGCATCGGCCGGGCCCCGAACAACGCCCGAGAGGTCATCTCTGTCGAGGACGCCGGAGAGGGCGAGGTGATCGCGCTCACCACCAGCACCGGCAACTACATCGCCGAGGGGTGGCTCGTCCACAACTGCGATACCCCGGAGACGTGGGACGCCTCCCGCTTCGACCTGCGGGCCACCCTCACCCGCCGGACCGTCGAGGACATCGTCACCCGGGCCATGGAGGGGCTGCCCGGCCTAGTCGTCATCACGGGCGGGGAACCGCTGCTCCACCAGCAGCAGGACGGATGGAACTCCCTCCTCGTCGCCCTGGAAGGCGCCGGCGCCGACATCGAGGTCGAGACGAACGGGACGGTCACCCCGACCCCCTTCACCGCGGCCCGGGTGACCCGCTTCAACTGCTCGCCCAAGCTGGCCCACGCCGGGGACCCGGAGGACAAGCGGATCAACGGGAAGGCCCTCGCGGTCCTGCGCTGGACCGGCCGCGTCGCCTTCAAATTCGTCTGCACCGGCCCCGCCGACCTGGAGGAGGTCGACCGCTTCGTCCGCGACCACAACATCCCGGAACACCTGGTGTGGATCATGCCCGAGGGCACCAGCGCCCCGGACCTCGCCGACAGCCTCCAGCGCCTCGCCGAACCCGCCATCGCAGCGGGCTACAACCTCACCCAACGCCTCCACATCGCCCTGTGGGGAGACGAACGTGGCAGGTGAGACAGCGTGCAGACAGGGGGTAAAGTCACCGTGTGGCAAACAGGCTTCCCCTCCTGCCGCGCCTGTGGGCGCGCACGACCATCGACCCGGAAACGGGCTGCTACCTCTGGACAGGAGGCACCCAGAACGGCCCCGGCAGCTACGGGCAGATCACTTACAACGGGCGCTCCCGTCCCACCCATGCCGCCGCCTGGGAGGAGCTGACGGGCCAGCAGGTACCGAAGGGTGCTCACGTGGACCACGTAGCCGCTCGCGGCTGCCGGTACCGCAACTGCTGGAACGTCGCTCACCTGGAGGTGGTCACCCCCAGGGAGAACACCCTCCGGGGCACGTCGCCGGCAGCGCTCAACGCGAAGAAGACGCACTGCCCCAAGGGGCACGAGTACACCCCGGAGAACACCCGTGTACTGGCGGGCTCGCGCTACTGCCGCGCCTGTGGAAGGGACCGAGCCAACGAAAAGTACCGGCAAAAGCAGGAGGCCGCAGGGAAGACCGTCGGTCCTCGCATGCAGGACAAAACTCACTGTGTCAACGGCCACGAGTTCACCCCGGAAAACACCTGCGGAGACCGAGGGCGACGACGCTGCAGGACATGCAGCAACGAGAAGTCGAGACGTGCGCAACAGAAGCGCCGCGAGCGGCTGAAGCAACAACAGAACTGATCAGGTCTCAGCATCCCTGCTGTGGCCCCCAGAAGGGATGCTGACCATGCGCACTGCGATCACCCCCGTACTGAACGCCCCCGCCGCCCGCCGTAAGACGGTCACCGCCTACCGCAAGGGCGTCCGCTCCTGGCTCATCGGCCGCGGCCTGGACCCGGACAGCCCGGCCCTGGTCGACACCCCGGACCGCGTGCTCCGCGCCCTGGAGGAGATGACCGCCGGCTACGCCGAGGACCCGGCCGAACATCTTGCCCGCGTCTTCCCCGTTGACCACGACGGCGGCCCCATCATGGTCACCGGCGTCCCCTTCACCTCCCTGTGCGAGCACCACATGCTCCCCTTCACCGGGCACGCGGACATCGCCTACCAGCCCCGCCCCGGCGACCCCGTGGCCGGACTGTCCAAGCTCCCGCGTGTCCTGGACGTCTACGCCCGACGCCTCCAGACACAGGAGCAGCTCACCCAGCAGGTCACCACCGCCCTCGACCGCCACCTCTCCCCGCTCGCCTCCGCGTGCGTCATCCGCTCCGAACACGGCTGCCTGGCTCACCGAGGAGCGAGGAAGCCGGGGTCCGTCATGGTCACCGCCTCCTACACCGGCACATGGCGCGACGACCGGGAGGCACGCGCCGAGCTCCACCGCCTCATGAACCGGTAACCACCACCCCGGACCCGGGCGGGCACACCCACACCGTGCCCGCCCCCACCCCGGTAGTTGAAACCGAAACATGGACACATTCCGTGAAACCAGGGAGGCACCCCCTCATGGGCAGCTCACCCGGCCAGCGCCTCACCGCAGCCGAGCGACGCAAGAAGGCCCTCGCCCTCCAGATCGCCGGCCTGGACCTGCGCACCATCGCCGACCAGGTTGGCTACGCGGACGCCTCCGCCGCGAAGAAGGGCATCGACCGGGCCATCGAGGAGAGCATCGCCCGCACCAAAGACGACGTCGACGAACTGCGCCGCCGGGAGGTCATGCGCCTGGACCGCCTCCAGGCGGCTTTCTGGAGCCCTGCCGTGAAGGACCGCGACAAGAAGGCCGCCGACATCGTCCTCAAGTGCATCAACACCCGTGACCGGCTCCAAGGGCTGTCCGCCCCGGTCAAGGTCGAGCACTCCGGGGAGATCACCGAGTACCACATCGTCGGCCTGGACCCGGAGGACCTGGTGTGAAGGCGGAGCCGGAGCCGGAGCGCCTGGTCGTGCAGTTCGAGCCGCGCGGCGCGAACTTGGACCTGCTGAAGTGCCGGGACACGGAGGTCGCGGCCGTCGGCAGGGCCGGGACCGGGAAGACGCTGGCAGCCTGCTGGAAGCTCCACCTCACCGCCATGAAGGTGCCGGAGCTCCAGGCGCTCATGCTGCGCGCCACCCACACAAGCCTCACCGCGACGACCCTGATCACTTTTCAGCGGAAGGTCGCGGCCGCCGCGCTCAAGGACGGCACGGTGCGCTGGTTCGGCGGCTCGGGGAAGGACCCGGCCGCGTTCCGGTACGCCAACGGCTCCACGATCCTCGTCGCGGGCGGCGACCGCCCGGAGAAGTTCCTGTCGGCCGAGCTGGACCGCGTCTTCGTGGACGAGGCGGTCGAGGTCACGCTGGACCTCCACGAAACGCTCATCACCCGGCTCCGGGGCCAGGCGCCCACGTACAAGCAGATCATCCTGGCCACCAACCCGGCCCACCCCCAGCACTGGATCAAGCAGCGCGCCGATGGCGGGCAGATGACCATGCTGACGTCCTCGCACCGGGACAACCCGGCCTACGTGAACCGGGACGGGAGCTACACCCAGGACGGGCAGGAGTACATGGAGAAGCTGGACGCGCTCACCGGGGTCCGGCGGATGCGGCTGCGTGACGGTAGGTGGACGGCCGCGGAGGGCGTCATCTATGAGGAGTACGACGAGACGGTCCACCTGGTCGACCGGTTCGCCGTGCCGGCGGAGTGGCCGCGCTTGTGGACGGTGGACTTCGGTTTCACGAACCCGTTCGTGTGCCAGTGGTGGGCCATCGACCCGGACGGGCGCCTCGTGCTGTACCGCGAGATCTACATGAGCCGCCGGACCGTGGATCAGCACGCCCGGGACATCCTGGATCAGGTGAGCGTGGTCGAGGACGACGGGACACGGGTGTGGACGGAGCCGCGGCCGATCGCCGTGGTGTGCGACCACGACGCCGAAGGGCGAGCCGTCCTGTCCCGGGAACTCGGCCTCACCACCACGGCCGCCCACAAGGCCGTCAAGTCCGGGTTGCAGGCCGGGAAGACCCGACTCAAGGCAGCTGGCGACGGGCGGCCCCGCATGGTGTTCATGCGGGACACCCTGGTGGAGCGGGACGAAGTCCTCGCGGACGCGAAGAGGCCCCTATGCACGGCCGAGGAGATCACCAGCTACGTATGGGCCAAGCCCAAGGAGTCCGCCCTCAGCAAGCCAGAGCCGGAGGAGCCCCTCAAGGTCGACGACCACGGGATGGACGCGATGCGGTACGCGGTCGCGGAGCTGGACCTCGTCGGGCAGACCTCGGTACGGTCCCCGGCCAAGGCCACGGGGCGCAGCAGCACGGCAGCCTCCCGCTACGGGCGCAGCATCGCGAGCGGGGGAGGTGCTGGTCACCCCGGCGGCAGGTAGCAAAGCTGACTGAGGCGGGCACGCCAGTGCCCGCCTCAGTCGGGGGTCGCTACGCAACTCGTGGATGCGCGCGGAGTGTACGGCCCGCGCCGGCAGGCCGCCGCCACGGCCCGTGGGAAACTGCCGCCATGACTCTCCTCGACGGCGAGCAGCTGCTCCGCGAGCACCTGGACCGCAACCCGAACGCGCAGCGCGCGGCGCTCCACGACGCCCAGTACGCGGCGGACGTGCATCGCCTGCGTACGGTCCTTGACCGGCTCGGCCACGCCCTGGCCGCCGAAGGCGTCACCGAGAGCGCGGCCCGGCGGATCGGGGCCCGTCTCGTCACGGACCTCCTCGGCACGGACGAGGCGAACGACCGGATGGGGGAGCGCGCCCGCATGGTGGCCCAGGTGATGGAGACGGGCGTCCTCCGCATCCCGATCCCGCTCACCTGGTGACCGCGTAACTCGACGCGAGAGGGGGGCCGGTGGCCACCGAGTGCGGATCGACCTCGGCGCTTCCCATGGGCACTGGCGTCAAGCCGACCACCGGCCCCCGGCGCAGCAGCCTAGACCCGCTACGCCTCGTCCTCTGGGACCCACACCTCCGCGTCCTTCCACCCCAGCGACTTGTACTCGACCGCCCCGGGGTAGCGCTGCCGCACCAGGTCCATGAGCGACTCCTCCGTCATGGCGAGCGCCTCGTCCGGCCACGTGGCAGACGCCGTGACCGACTGGCCATGAACGGCACCGTCGGCCATGACCGCCTCCGCGAGGAGCACCTTCACCGGAATGGGCTTCATCGGGATGTCGTCTGCGTCCACGGGGCGACGCTAGCAATCCGTGGCACAGACCGTGAGCGGTCCGCCACACTGGGACCGTGAAGCTTCCCCGCGTGGAGTGCCCGAAGTGCAAGCGGCCGACGGCTGTCGCCCCCATGGCCGGATCGCTGACGAAGGGCCACCTATGGCGGCACGACGACCCGGGCGCGCGCCGAGACCCCGACGGCTCCCTCGTGTCCTGTAGCGAGTCGCTCACCACCGTCGACCTGCCCGAGGCCGGCCGGCAGATGGAGCTGGACCTCGACGAGCCGGACACCGAGCCCACCACGGACGAGACGGACGAGACGGACGAGTACGCGTTCGCCCTATTCTGAGTATCGAGCTGCTGCCCTGGACGTCGCGCCCGTGGCCGGAGCTGCTCCTAAGCGCTGACGGGCGAGACTCCGGAGCGTAGCCCGCTGCGCCTCACCGGCGCCGTCCCGCAGACGGAGCGGGCCCCCAGGGGACGTACACCCCGGGGGCCCGAGCCAGGTCCGGCTGCGCTCCGGGCCGGAGGCGCCGATGGATGCAGAGTGGGTCTACCTCTGCGCCGCCCGGACGCTGTATGGGCGTAACCGCCGGCACCTCATGGCGAGGAGGGTACACCCCGCCGAACCTTCGGATTGATCAGATTCGGGGCCTTCGACCCGTAGGGATTGATCAGATTCCGGGTGTCGATCTTGCTATCGACGGCTTGCTCTATAGTGCTCCGCCGACCACCACGAAGATCGTCACCAAGGGGCCGAAATGATCACCGTCTGGGAGCTGGTCCTCCTCGCCTTCGCCGGCTACCGGGGGACGCAGCTCGCTGTCCACGACAGCATCCTCGACCCCGTCCGCGACCGCATCCACGAGTGGCACGAGGCCCGCCCCGAGTCCGGCGCCCGGGAGTTCGTCATCACGCTGATCTCCTGCGTCTACTGCATGGGCTGGTGGATCTCCGGCGCTCTCCTGGCCACGTACCTCCTCGTCACCGGCAGCTGGACCGGCACCCCGCTCCTCGTCCACGGCATCGAGTGGCTCGCCGTCGCAGGGGCCGCCGTGGCCATCAACCGGGTCGATGACACGCTCGGGCGCCTCACGTGACCCGGAAGGACATCACCGCCGCCGCGACGCGGTACGCCACAAGCACGACCAAGAAGCCGGGGTCGGCAGCCCAGTCCGGTACCCAGGGCGACCAGGCGCGCGCCTGGTCCTTCTACCGCACCCCGGAGGTCCGGTCCTTCGCGAACTGGATCGGCAACGCCATGTCGGGGGCGCTGCTCCACGCCGGGCACACCACCAGCGGCACCGACATCGAGCGAGTCCCGGACGACCACCCGGCCGCCCGGATCGTCGCGGAGATCGCGGGGGGCCCTCAGGGGCAGGCCCAGCTCCTGCGCGAGTACGGCCGCCACCTCGCCGTCGCCGGGGAGGCCTGGACCGTCATCCGCCCGCTCCGTGAGCAGCGCACGGAATGGCACGTGGTCTCCGTCCTGGAGATGAGCCGCAAGGGCACCAACCTGGAAGCCACGATCGGCGGGGAGCCGGTCCCCATCCCGGCCACCGACCCCGACAAGGGCGTCCCGGACACGGCCCCGATCGCGATCCGGGTATGGGACCCCAGCCCCGAGAGGCACGTGCTCGCCGACTCCCCGGTCCTGGGGAGCCTCAACGAGCTGGAGGAGCTGCGCCTCCTCAGTGCCGCCGTACGGGCCGTCACCCTCTCCCGCCTCACCGGCCGCGGCGTCCTCGTCGTCCCCAAGGGCGCCCGCTTCCCCACCACCGGCACCAAGGGCGAGGAGGAGGATGACCTGATCGACGTGTTCCTCCAGGTCGCGGAGACCGCGATCCGTGAGCCGGACTCCGCTGCCGCCACCGTCCCGATCATCCTCGAAGTGCCCGCCGAGATGGTCGGCTCCATCCAGCGGCTCACCTTCGAGTCCAATTTCGACGAGCTCGCGATCCAGCTCCGCGCGGAGAACATCAGGAGATTCGCGACCGCCGCCGATATCCCCGCGGAATTCCTCCTCGGCCTCGGCGACGTCAACCACTGGGGACAGTGGGGACTCACCCAGGAGGCTGTGCGCCTCGGGATCGTGCCCCGCCTCGACATCGTCACCCAGGCCTACACCCGGTTCTGGCTGCACCCCCTGCTGGAGAGCGAAGGCATCGCCGACGCCAGCGAGTACGTGGTGGCCGCGGACTCCTCCCCGCTCCGCGTCCGCACCAACCGATCCCAGACCGCCGTCCAGGTTTTCGAGCTTGGCGGGATCAGCGCCCAGGCCCTGCGCCGCGAAACCGGGTTCGACGAGAGCGACGCCCCCACACCTGATGAGATCGCCGCCCGCCGACACAGGCAGTCGCCAGGCGGCGGAACGGAGCTTCCTGTGGATGAGACGAACAGCGACCCCGACACCCTCCCCGCCTCCGCCGCTCCGACGCTGAACGAGGGCCTGGTCGCCGCCGCCGACGGGCTGATCTGGGCGGCCCTCTCCGCCGCCGGGGAGAAGCTACGCCGCACCCCGGCCTGCCCCCGCTCCCGGCGCGCCCAGGCCCGGGAAGTCCAATCCGCCGAACTCCACACCCTCCTGCGGGTGGAGGCCGTCCAGGTCGAGCAGTGGCGCCTCCTCGATGGAGCATGGACCCGCACCCCCGAGGTCGCGAGCCGCTACGGCATGGACCCGGAGTGTCTGGCGGACAGCCTCGACACGTACTGCCGGGAGCTGATCGCCGCCGGCATCCCCCACAGCTACACGGTCGTACCGGCCGCGATCAGCAGCTGCACCGAGGCCGCGGCGTGACCGGCGAGGAGCAGCCGCAGACGATGGTCCCGGCCGCCCGGAGCCTGCCGCCCCCCGCCCTCGTCACTGCGGGAGCGGACTGGCGCGTCGAGTGGTGCACCACGTGCAAGGCCTGGTCGCGGCTCACCGGCTCCGTGCTGCTGCTCACCCCGGACGGTGTCTCGACCGTCGGCACATGGGCCTGGTGCGAGATCTGCGACGACCCTGCCGACCAGGAGGCCCGCCGTGTATGACCCCTCCGCATTCATGAGCGAGTTCATCAGCGAGTTCATGCGCCAGATCCACCGTGACGCCGCGCGCGCCCTCGCCGATCTCCCCGCAGACCAGGACGCGGGCGTCATCGTCACCCCGGTCCTCGTCATCGAGGGCCACGAGAGCGTCGAGCTGGAGCCCATGGCCTTCTACCGCCCGAAGGAGGCCGCCGCCCGTGGCCGCCGCTGAAGAACTGGAGACCAAGCTCGACCAGGCCGAGACCGACGTCGCGAAGATCGTCCTCACGGTCCTCGCGGAGATCGCCGCGGAGTTCGCCGACGACCTCGCGGACGCGACGGAGATCGTGGCCGCCCGGTTCAGCGTGTCCCGGATCGCCGGCATGTGGGCGTCGAGGATGCCCCGGATCGTGCGCCGACTGCTGCGCGTCGCCGAGACCGCCGCCACCGACACGGCCGACACCGTCGAGATGCCGCTCCCGGAGGGCTGGGACGACCTGCCCGGCCGCCATGAGGACGGCCGGGAACTTCCGCCGGGCATCGGGGAGTACGTCCAGGTCACGGAACACCTGCTGCGCGCCGTGGGCGACCGCCTCGCCGACGTCGCCGTACGGGAACTGGCCGCCGGGGTGGAGGCCGAGGAGAGCGTCGACGAGCTCCGTGACCGGCTCCTGGCCGCGTTCCGCCGTGAGGGGGCCCAGCTCGGTACGGCAAGGGAGCAGCGCATCGCGCGTACGGAAGCCGGGCGGGCCTGGAACACCGCGACCCTTGCCGCGGCCCAGGCGCTCACCGGCCCGGACAGGCCGCTCGTCAAGCAGTGGCAGACCCGCCGGGACACCTCTGTGCGCGACGCCCACGACAAGGTGGATGGGCAACTCCGCTTCCTGGACGAGCCGTTCACCGTCGCGGGGGTGGAGATGTCCGCCCCGCTGGACCCGACCGCCCCACCCGCTCTCACGGTCAACTGCCGCTGCATCCTCCGGGTCCAGGCCGCGGACCGGGACGTGGTCGCCACCTGGGAGGGCTTTCCACACCTCACCGGCCGCGATCCCTTCGGATCTCAGACGACCGCCGGGAGCCCGGTTAAGAATCCACGGAAGGAGTCGATCGTGTCCGACCATGTGACGGCTGCGGCCGACGGTAGTCATCTGTCCGGCGCGATGATCGCGCTCATCCCGACCGCCGAGGACGCCGAACGCCTCGCGATCGAGGGCGGCGAGGCCGTCGAGGAGCTGCACCTGACGCTGTACTTCCTCGGCGCAGGGGCCGACTGGTCGGAGGACCAGCGCACCGAGCTGATCGACAACGTCCGCACGAAGGTCCAGGAGCACGGCCTCGCGGACGACCTGGTCTACGGCCGGGCTTTCGGCGCGAACCACTGGAACGCCGGCAGCGATGAACCGTCCTGGGTCTGGTCCGTCGGCGACGACCGCGACCGCCCCGACGACGCCCCGACCCTCCAGTCCGCTCACTGGGCAGCCACGTACGCCCTGGAGGACCGGCACGGCCCGGACATCCCCGCCCAGCACACCCCATGGGCCGCGCACGTCTGCGCCGCGTACTCCGACGACCCCGGCCTGCTGCCCGAGCTGGAGGCCCGGCTCGGCCCCGTCACCTTCGACCGGATCCGCGTGGCCTTCGCCGGCGAGCACACCGACATCCCCCTCGGCCCCCAGGAGGAGCCCATGGAACCCGACACCGACACCACGGCGGACGGTATGCCGATCCGCAGCTGGTCCAACCCCGACGACACCGCTCTGGCCTTCGAGAACGAGGAGACCGGCGACGGCCGCCTCTTCGTGGCCGGCTCCGTGTACTGGGAGGACACCAGCATGCCGCTCCAGTACGCCGACGAGATGCTGATGGGCCACCAGGGCGCCGAACTGGTCGGGGCCATCGAGACGGCAAGCCGGGACAGCAACCGCATCACCGGCTCCGGCGTGCTCTACACCAGCCGCCCGGCCGGCAAGGACGTCGAGAGTCTCCTGGAGGAAGAGGCCCCGCTCGGGGTGTCCGTCGACCTGGACGACGTCGACGTCGAGTTCGTCACCAGCCCGGCCCCGGAAGGCGAGGGGGAGGACTTCGCGGTCATGACCGCGTCCCTGCCGGCCGCGAGCGTCATGCAGCTCCCGGACGGAGCATGGAGGATCAACGCGTCCACGGTCGGGCGGTGGACGGCGTCCGGCACCACCATGTCCCAGGCCCGGCACTCCGTACAGCTCATCACCGGCCCCGGAGGCCGGGTATCGGCTGCGGCAGCTGAGCAGGCCTTCGGCCTCGTGGGCGGCCTCCGGAACACGGGCAAGCGCGATGGGGTGAAGGCCGCGGCCGGGGACCCGGACGACCCGGACGGCATCGTCATCCACTCCGAGCGCGCCGGGGACTTCATCATGCGGATCACCCGGGCCCGGCTGCGCGGCGCGACGCTCGTCGCCATGCCCGCCTACAGCCGCGCCCGGATCGTCCTGGACCCCGTCGAGGACGAGGACGCCGACCGCGCAGCCTCCATGCGACAGGTGGCCGCCCTCATCGCCTCCTCACCGGGCGATGACCACTGGCGGGTCGTCGGGTACGTCTCCTCCTCCCCGGCCGCCGTCAGCGTCCGCGAAGTGGCCCGCGCGCTCGGCATCACGATGCAGACCGCGCGCGGCCACCTCACCCGGGCCGCCGAAGCCGGGCGCCTGGTCCACCTCGGGGACGGCCTGTACGTCGGCGTCTCCTCCCTCCCCGAAGGGGCTGAGGCCACGGCTGCCGCCCTCCCGGCAGAGGACGAGGACCAGGGACTCCAGGAGCTTGTGGCGTCGGCCTGGGCCGCGATGCAGGACCTGCCGCCCATGCCCGCCGCCTGGTTCAAGGAGCCGACCGCCGAGGAGCTGCCGCCCGGCTCCGGCGGCGTCCACTACGCCAAGGGCCGCGTCTACGGGTGGGTAGCTCAGCGCGGGGTGCCGCACGCCGGCTACCCCGGGAAGAACCTCACGATCGAGTCCCTGGGAGACCTGGACTTCAGCCACTTCCTGCGGCAGCGGTTCGTCCTGGATGACGGGACGTACGTCAAGGTCGGCGCCTTCACCATGGGGGTAGGCCACCACCGCGACGGCGCCCAGTGCGAAACGGCCGCCTGCCAGTTCGACGACTCCGGCACCGTCGGCGCCATCGTCACGGTGGGCATGAACGACGGCGGGCTGTGGTTCTCCGGAGCCTCGGCCCCGTGGCTCTCGGAATGGGACGCCCTCACGTTCCAGACGTGCCAGCCCAGTTACCACCTGCGGCAGGGGCCCGGCGGACGGTACGAACTGCGGGCAGTCCTGTCCGTACCTGTCCCCGGCCACTCCTCGCCGCTCCTGGCGTCCGTCGTGGAGCGCTCCAACCTCGCCCTGGCCGCGTCCGCCGCCCGGCAGGACACCCTGCCCGGACACCTGGACACCGCGTCCGCGCACGCGTCCGCCCCGGTATCCGGACGTCTGGTGTCCACCCCGGCTGACCTGCCCGGACAGCGCCCGGACACCGTGTCCGCGACGAGCCCGGACACCGCCGGACAGGGGGAGCTGGTCGAAGCCGTCGCCGCGCTGCTCACCAGCCCCGCGTTCCTGGACCGGTTCGCCGGGGCCATGGAGCGCAGGGAGGCCGAGCACGCCGCGAACCGGGCCGAGGTGGAGCGCCTGGCCGCGTCCCTCGCCCCGGCCCGTCAGGAAGTCGCCGCCGGACTCGCCGGCACCGTCGAGAAGGGAGCGGCCTAATGGCATGCTCGTGCCAGAAGAACCGCAAGCAGTACGAAGTCGTCACCGAGGCCGGGAAAGTCGTCTTCACCGGGGCGTCAAAGCCGACAGCTGACAACGTGTCCCGGCGGTACCCGGGCAGCGTGGTCAGGGAGAAGCCCAAGGCCGCTAAGGTCGGGTAGCTCCCAGACGCGACGAGAAGGAGGAGCCGGACACATGGCCTGCAACTGCTCTCACGAGACCCGCACCACCCCGCCGCAGCCCTCCGGCACGCGGTATGAGGTGCTCTCCGGCGGGCGGGTCGTGTTCCGGTCCCCTGATTCCGACCAGGCAGAGACGGTGGCCGCCCGCTGGCCGGGCGGTACCGTCCGGCCGGTCGACGACAGCACCCCGTACACCGACACGTAACCCCCCGCTTGACAGCCCCCTGCCCGACAGGGCAGGGGGTTAAGATCGCACCAGCAGACGACTGATGGTTCTGGGCCTGGCGTCTCCAGCGTTTTTGGAGCCCCGCCCGTGGACCCCTTCGAGCTCCCCGCGGACATTACCGCCCTCAACGACGACGACCTGGCCGCCCTCCTGGACGGCGCCGTCCAGGCATTCGATGCCCGCTCCTCCAGCAGCACCGTCACGAGCGATGACCTGGCCCAGCTCCGGCAGCTCGCGACCGCCGTCGACGCCATCCGCCAGGAGCAGGCCAGCCGCGAGGAAGCGGCCACGCAGGCCGCCGCCGAGATCGACGCCCTGGCCGCGCAGGTCCGTGGCGGCGAGGAAGAGCCGGAGGCCGCCACCGACGCGGGCGAGGACACCACGGCCGCAGCCGAGGAGCCGGAGCCGGCCGCGGAGCAGCCGGTCACCGCCGCGGCGGTCGTACGCCGCCCGGCCCTGGACCTCTCCCGCGTCCGGAGCCGTCAGCCCCGTGTCCTGCCCCCGGACCCCAACCCCCGCCCCGAGATCACCGCCTCGGTGGACGTCCCCGGCTACCAGCCGGGCCAGCCCCTGGACATGGAGGGCGTCACCGAGGGCATCATCCGCCGCGCCAACGCGCTCAAGACGGCGGGCGGCGGCGTCGGGCTCACTGCCAGCTACCGGCTGCCGTTCGATAACCGGCTGATCGTCAACGACAGCTCGTCCGGTACCGAGGGCACCCGCGCGGTGATCCTGGCCTCGGACCAGTCCCGCCTGGAGGGCGGGGACATCGTCGCGTCCGGCGGCTGGTGCGCCCCGTCCGAGACCGTCTACGAGCTCGCGAACGTGGCGTGCCCGGAAATGCTCTGGGACGCCCCCGAGATCCAGCTCGCCCGAGGCGGGCTCCGGTACTTCCCGATCCCATCCCTCGACGTCGCCAGCATGACGTTCGTGCACACCGAGGCCGACGACATCGCCGGCACCGAGAAGCCCTGCTACACCATCCCCTGCCCGGAGCCGCTCGAAGTCCGCTGCGACGCCGTCGGCGTCT
This sequence comes from Streptomyces sp. NPDC007346, assembly GCF_040703535.1. Taxonomy (NCBI): domain Bacteria; kingdom Bacillati; phylum Actinomycetota; class Actinomycetes; order Kitasatosporales; family Streptomycetaceae; genus Streptomyces; species Streptomyces sp. NPDC007346. Next base: position 62,507 of record NZ_JBEYKR010000012.1, on the reverse strand, counting down.
GCCTGGAGTCCGGGATCCTCACCCAGCGCCATTTCCCGGAGCTGGTCGCCTGGTACCAGTCCGCCGTCATGGTGGCCCACGAACTCCGCATCCGGCAGCACCTGTTCGAGCAGGCCGTGGCCCAGGCCACCCCGGTCACCCTCCCCGCGACCTTCGGCGCCCTGTCCGCCGTCTACGCGGCTATCGCCCTCCAGTCCTCCGACATGGTCGAGCGGCACTCCCTCTGCGACAGCATCAACATCGAAGTCGTACTCCCCTGGTGGAGCCGCGCCCTCATGCTCACCGACCTGGCCCGCCAGACCAACCGCTCCCTGGACGAGGTCAACGTGGCGCAGCTCGTCCGCCTCTTCGCGACGCTCGGCGTCGGTATCCAGTGGGCACGCGGGCTCGGCCCGGCCGTCCCCGCCGACATCGGCGGCACCGACCCCGCCACCGCCTGGCCCGCCCAGATCGACATGCTCATGTACATCGCCGGGTCCCTCCAGATCGGCCGCGGTGGCGAAATCTCGCTGGGCGTCGTCCACGACTCGACGAAGTTTTCGACGAACGACTACACCGCGATCTTCAGCGAGGAGTGCGTGGCCCTGATCAACCGGGGCCCGGACCTCCGCCTGATCACCATTCCGGTCTGCCCGTCCGGAGCCACCGGAGCACAGACCGAACTCGCCTGCCCCGCGGCCTGAACCGCCCCAACTACAACCGCAGTTGAGGAGGTGGGTGCATGCCGCCCGCAGGCATGGGACGACGCGTCGAGGCCATCCCCGGGGTACCACTGCCCTACGGGATCCTGGGCGGCTGCACCACCATCCTGGACGTCACCGACCCGCACGAGCTGCTCGGTGTGGAGTGGCAGGCCCTCGGGTGCTGCCCCGTCCACGACACCGACTGGTGCAGCGACGAGTCACCCGGGGAAGGCTCCTCCCCGCCCAAGGAGTTCTGCCGACCGACGTACGAGGACGCCCAGCCCGTCACGGTGTACGCCGGGATGGAGTGCTCCACGATCGGCTGGTCCTACCAGGAGGCCATCGAGCACGCACGGGCCACGATGGAACTCGGCGAGCAGCGGGCCGTGGAAGAGGCTTTCTGGCGGGACACCCTGTCCGCCCAGGCCGTCGACCTCACCCCGGCCGCCGGACCCGTCGGCATCGCCCAGGGCGTCGCCGCCCTGGAAGGGTGCCTGGCGGAGTCCTACGGCGGTGTCGGCGTCCTTCACGTCCCGGCCGGAGCAGCGGCCCTCCTGGGCTGCTGCAACGTCCTCACGCGGGTGGGCGATTCGCTGGAGACCCTCGTCGGGAACTGCGCGGTCATCGGGGCCGGCTACAGCGCGCTGAACACCGGGCCCGGCGGCATCCCCGCCGACCCGGGCACCGCGTGGCTGTACATCTCCGGCCCGCTCCAGGTCCGCCGCGGCCCCATCGACATGATCCCGGACGGCCCCGGGGCGTCCGTCGACTACCGATACAACGACAGGCGGGTACTCGCCGAACGCACCTACGTGGTGAGCACCACGTGCACGGTGTGCGCAGTGGCGGTGACGACGTGTCCCTGACCAGTTTCATCGGCGTCAAGCCACGCCCAACGTTTCCCGGAAGCCAGCGTCGAGATGTAGCTGGCCCGTACGCCGAATTCATCTGCAAGCGCTCGCGCGCTGCCCAGGTGCGGATGCCGAGCGCCCTTGACGTACCGCTGCCGGATCAGCCGAACTTCATCCCTTGTCAGCTTCGAACGCCACGAGAGCTCGCCTCGGTTGGCTTTGGTGCCACGACCCGCCTCGGCCATGTCGAGCATGTTCCTGGCTGCGTCGCCAAGGTAGAGGTGCCGGATGCTGATGCACCCGTCTTCGCCTCGATGACAGGTGTGCAGCACGTAGGTATCGCCCGGGTCTCCGTGTGCAAGCCTCCACACAGCTCGGGCGGCGTTTACCTGCTCACCCTGGTAGTTGATGGTCCAGCGGTATGCGTACCCGCTGAGGACCAGGCACTCGTCACCTGTGGCATGGGCCGCCGTACGCAGCTCGGCCATCAGCTCACCGTTGCTACGCACGTACGGCCGGGCGTCGGGAGCGCCATGCGTCCGGGACCACTTCCAACAGTTGACGCACCAACCAGGCGCGTAGCGGGCTGTGCGCGTGCAGAGCTTCCCGTTGGCGAATGTGACTCTGCAGGTCGAGGACGTCACGCGTCCGTACGGCGTGCGGCCTGCCGGGTCGGAACCGCCGTTGCGGTGCGACCAGGCGGCACAGGGGCTGCACCAGCCGGTGGCGTACTTCCGGCGGCGGGCGCATGGGGTGCCGTCGGCAAACACCACGACACACGTAGCCTGGGTCATGTCGACTCCTTCGCAGTCGGCCATGCCCCCGGACGGTTGCACCCGTCGCGGGGGTCTTTGTGCCCTCACTCTACCGACGAAATGCCTGTTCAGGACCGGTTTCGGAGGGCTTGCCCGTGAGTAGAGACATGATCCAGATCCGTCCCACCGCCGGCCAGCGCCGGGACTTCGCCCGCTGGGCGGTCGCACAGACCCCGAAGGTGCGCACCGTCACCACCCACGACTTCGCCGTCCCTTCGCCTCTTTTCGCGGACATGCCGGAGGAGCTGCTCGTCGGCGCGCTCGTGGAAGGACGCCGGTACGTCTCCCCGGAGGAGGACGCCCGTACCGGGACGCCGCCGCCCGGGGATCTCCTTGGCGTCAGCAACCCGAACCCGGGTGCCCAGCTCCTCGAGTGCGGTCTCTGCTACGAGGAGGACGGGGAAGAGGTCCACCCTCACCCGGAGTGCCCGCTCGGCACTGCCCCGGCCCTCGTCGAGGCCGCTATGACCGCTGCTCTCACGGCGGTGGAGCTTGCGGCCCTCAACACAGCTCAGGGGCCCATGAGGGAGGCGGTACGGGGCGATGTCCTCCCGGAGGTCCCCGCAGCCTCGTACGCCCCGGACAGCGTCGCCCTGGAGCCCGCCACGGGCGAGGGCGGAGACTCAAGCGGCCTCGCTGCGGATGGCCCCCCGTACGCGTGCGGTCTCTGCCCACGGGACTTCCCGACGAAGCGCGGCCGGGACATGCACCGGAGCCAGAAGCACCCGGAGGCGCCGGATGCCGGTTGAGCCCATCCCTTGTGCGCCGGGCGGTGGCGGGGGCAGCGATCCGGGCCCGTCCTGCTGCGCCCCCTCCATCACCTCCGTGCCCCTGTGTCAGGAGGACGGCACCCCGCTACTCCTGGTCCTCCGCTCCGCCTGCGCGTGCGACGGAGCAGATCCCGGTGACCCGGAGGTCGCCGGGTGGATCGACCCGGCCACCGGCTCCTACACGGCAGGTCCGGCTCCGGCCGGTGCCGGGCCGTGTCCGTCGAGCGACTGCGCGTCCGTCTCCGTCCTGCGCCTGTGCGACAACACCGGCGACGACTGCGTGCCGTTCCTGCGGCACCTCGTCCACGACTGCGACGGCGCGGTCACGGCCTCCACGGACACCGGCACGGACGGCACGAGCCCGTACACCCCGGCCGGGGAGGCCATCGACTGCGGGGACTGCCCGTGCGACGATCCGACGAAGGCCGTCCCCCTCTGCGACTACCAGCCGGACGGGAGCAGCGCCCAGTTCCTCCGGTTCCTCACGTACGACTGCGAGACCGGGCAGGTCACCGACCAGTTCGACACCGAGCTGGACGCGGTCACCCCGTACACCCCGGTCGGTGAGGTCGGCGAGTGCGGGCAGTGCCGCCCGGTCCCGATGTGCCCGCAGCTCCTCGGCTACAGCGGCCCGGACACCTGGGTCATGCCGGAGGGTACGGAGTCCTTGGCCGTCACCGTGGTGTGCGGGCCGGTGACGGTGACCGACTGCGCGGGCAACGTCACGGTGATCAGCGAATGCGGCGCGGCGTTCAACTGGTCGTCACCGGCGGGGAGTTGTGCCCCGGGCTCCCTGTGCGGCCCGTTCACGGTCGACCTCCCCGAAGGGGCCGCCGTCTACATCAACCTCCTGGCCCCCTGCGACGTCGGAGATGTGTCGTGAACTGTGACTGCTGCCCCCCGGTCATCTTCAGTAACGGCGGTGAGCCCCCCTGTATCTCAACCGACCCGGACAACGCGCTTACCCAGGGCAGTGACGGGTGCCTGTTTTCGCCGCGGCCGTGCACGGCGAGCACCGTGCAGCTCTGTGACGTCTCCCTCGGTGACCCGGCCGGCGAGCCCACGGCCACCGATACGGACCCCGCGCCCTGGTACAACTTCGCCGGGCAGGCGCCCCTGCCTGGTGGCGGACAGTCTCTGTGGGACGGCGGCACCCTCACGTTCCCCGCCGACACCGCCGGCACTGGGGGCACCGACAAGACGCATCGCGCGGTCGCTGCGCTCCTCACCGCCCCACTTCCGGTCTGTGACAACGGGCAGGTCACTGTCACCGCGTCCGTCGACGTCGAGAACCTTGGGCCGTCTAAGGGCTTCATCACCGACGGGTACCTGAAACTCGGGCTGGCGGACGGCATGATCCTCGCCGTGACCGCCTCCCAGGAGACCCCCGCCGGTGCGGTCCGCACCCTCACCGTCACGGCGGCTATCGACAGTGCCCTCCTGGCCGCCGGGCAGGGGGCCGTCTACCTGGACCGTGAGACGTACGACGAGGGCTCACAGAAGACGTGGGAGGCCCGAAACTTCACCTGGGCCGTGCTGGACGCGCCGGACCCGGCGGACTGTGTCGTCCCGTTCCTCCGCACGGTGATCACGGACTGTGCAACCGGCACCGTCCTGTCGACCGTCGACACCGACCTCGACGGCAACCCCTACACCGTCCAGGGCACCGCCGGCCCGTGTGACACCGGCAGCGCTCTCACCCTGGACCCCGACCCCTGTAACGCGGCCCAGACGACGGACGGCGGTCTGCTCGTCCCCCGTGCCGTGCTCGAAGGGGTCGGCTCCGGCGGGGCGGCGGGCCCGGAGCGGTCCGTGGACATCGACGTCACCGAGACACCCGGCTGCCCGGACACCTGGGCCGTCGGGGCACGCCTGGCCATGGTGTCCGATTTCGTGAACGCGGAGGGCCAGCACCAGAACCTCCTGGCCCAGGTCGGGCAGGACGTCCCCGTACCCGCGTCGGACATCGTCCTGCCGGAGGCCGGGGTCTACCACGTCGACGCTGACGTGCGGTACGCGCTCGGCACCGAGACGGGCGGTAGCGGCTACCTCCTCGGATGGCTCCAGGACGAGACGACCGGCCAGCTCCTCACCAGCTTCACCCAGCTCGCCGCGATCAACTCCCCGGCCGGGCAGGAGCACCAGGGCGGGACGGCTCACCTCATGACGGAGTACGCCGCCTCCACCGGTCCTCGGACCGTGCGCCTGCACCTCATGGCCGTCGAGACCGGCGGCACCCTCTCAGCCGCCGAAGCCGGCGGGTCCGACAGCAACGGTGCGACGCGAGTGCGCCTTCTGAAGATCCGCGACTGAGCCGCGCCCGCCACCTCTTCTACTGCTGGCCTGACCGAGAGCGAGACGACATGCCTGCCGGAGGCAGCACCGCCCCCCGCCACCAGGCGGAGGGCGGTGCGGATTCCTCAACCCGCGACCCACGCCTTTCGCTTGCCGTTGGCGATGTCGGAGATCAGCGATGGCACGACCCCGAACTCTTCGGCCAGCGCCAGACGATTACCCGGGTTCCAGCGGTTCCCCCGTACGAAGCGGCGCCGAATGTCGCGGACCTGTGCGTCGTCCAGAACGGCTCGCGCCGCTCGCAGACCGCGTGGTGGAACACGGCGTCCGGCGGCGTCCATGTCATGCATGTTCCGGGTCTGATCGCCCAGGTAGAGGTGGCGGACATTCACACAGCCCACGTCACCACGGTGGCAGGAGTGCAAGACCCAAAGGTCGCAGGGGTCCCCGTTGGCGATCATCCACACGGCTCGGGAAACGAACATTCCCCGGCCGTTGTACTTGATGCTTGGCCGGCCTACCCAGCCGGTGAGCATCACGCACTCGTCCGTCGTAGCAATCGCGGCGGCTCGAATCTCGGCCATGAGCTCGCCGTTGCCCTTCGCGCTGGGACGGCCCTCGGGATCGGCCCCGGCGTTCCTGTGCGACCACTGGTAGCACGTCCTGCACAGCAACCGGCGATGGTTAGTGACCGCTCGGATGCAGTCAGATCCGTCTGCGAATGTGACGCGGCACGTACGGTTGTCCATGTCGGACCTCTCTCTAGGTCTGGCCACGCCCCCGGACGGTGCCAGCCGTCGCGGGGGTCTTTGTGTGCCAATTCTACTGCTGCGACCTGTAACTACATTGAAAATGCGGGGATTTGACCATGCCTGTCGGTGGCGGTTTTGGCGGCTCAGGTGGATGCGGCTGTGGTCCTGATGTCGAGACGTGTGACTCTCCGACCGAGCCTTTGGCGACCGTCGGCTTGTGCCTGGCCGACGGGACACCGATCGCTGTCACCGTCGTACGTGACTGCGCAACCACGGTTACGTCGGAGGGGTGGATCAACCTCACCTCGGGCGCCTTCTCGGCCGGTGCGCCCCCGGCCGGGACGATCTCGTGTGGGGATAGCCGGTCTATCACCACGAACGGGACCTTCTGTGACGTCGCGGAGGACGGCGCAGTTCTGGGCTTGGTCCTCGTCGAGTACCAGTACGCGGCCGACGGCTCGATCGCCTCGGTGCGCCTGGTCGACGCCGTCACCGGCGAGACGTATGTGCCGGCAGGCGAGGTGAGGACGTGCCCGGCCGGGGTGGAGCAGCCGGAGCGGGACATGGTTCAGCTCTGCGACGTGAACGACGACGAGTCCGGCACCGTTCAGACGGTCCCGTTCCTCCGAGACTACGCCCGCGACGAGAACGGTCAGATCACCGGGCACAGCGACTACACCCTCGACGGGGCCCCGTACACCCCGGCCGGGACGGTCGGCGTGTGCCCGGACGAGCCGGCGTGTCCCACCGCGTGCGAGACCCTGCCCCTGTGCGACACCCCGCTGGTCACCGCCGCCGCGCCGGTCCTCGTGGCCGCGTCCCAGTCTGGTGCCCGGACCGGGACCGCGTCCAACGGGGTCGGCTGGCACACGAGCAGCGGCACGACCGGGGGCAATCCTGACTTCTTCCCGATCAGCCTGTTCCCGGTAACGGCGACCGGCCCGTTCGTCCTCACCCTCGACCGCCCGGCGGCCGTGAGCTGGTCGGCCCGCGTCGGGATCAACAGCACCGCCACCGGCCGGATCGTCATGCCGGCGGGCAGTGAGCTGGTCGACCTGTCACCCGCGCACGCTTACGACCCGGCGACCCGGACCCTGACCCCTGCCACGGGCGCCGGGCAGGCATCCGCGAACGGTGAGTCCCGGTTCGAGCACCCCGGCCCGGTCACGGAGCTGTCCTTTGCGAGCGACGGCACCAGCGGCGCCCCGGCCATCGCCCAGCGCTCGGTCGGCTCGTTCCTCCTCACCCCGGCAACGGTCCCGTTCCTGCGTACGACGTGCCGGGACTGCACCGGCCTGGTGCTGGACACCACGGACACCCTCCTCGACGGCACGCCGTACGAGCCGGTGGGCACGGTCGGCGTCTGCCACCCCCCGGAGGCGGAGCCGTGCGCCTCGACGGTGTCCACGCTGCGCCTGTGCGACCTCGACCCCAACGTGGAGCCCGGCGACGACGGCAAGCGGTGCGCCGTCCCGTTCCTGCGCCACCTGGTGCACGACTGCACCGGCGCCCTCGTCGAGACCCGCGACACCACGATGGACGGCGCCACCCTCTACACCCCTGTCGAGGTCGTGGACTGCGGCAGCGGCGGCGTGCCGGCCATGGTTGAGGTGCCGTGGGAGGTCGTGGACATCCAGCCCGACCCCGACAGCGCAGCAGGCCGCGGCCTCATCTTCAGCCTGTCGCCGATCGATGACCCGGACACCGTCGGCACGGTCCGGGTCACGACGAGCAGCGGCTACAACCCCGGGGCGTGCCCGTCGACGCCGCCGAACTACAGCTATGCCAACCCCACCACCTACACCTTCGCTCCGGACCAGGTCCTCCAGGACGCCGCGACGTACGTCCGCTGCGACCTGATCGATTTCGACACCTTCGAGCCGGTCACCGGCCTGACGCCGCCCCCGTCCCGGTTGGGCGGCACGGCGTACTGGGACGGCACCACCGTCCGGCCCACGGCCAGCAACGGCGTCGGAGAGATGTACTACGACGGCCCGCCGGTCACCTGGTCTTACCGGGTCGGGAACACCGGCGGCGGGGCAAGCTGCTCCGCGCTGTCCTTCGCGGCCGTATCCCTGCGTCCCGAAGGCTGCTGCTCCTGCACCGGTGAAGGCTCCGGGTCGAGCGGGCGGACTGTGCAGGAGGTATGCGTCGTCGCCAACGCGGCCCCGACGGTCGTGATGACGTGGACACGCGTGATCGAGGACGACGGCGCCACGATCTACTACCTGAACCCGCAAGGCACCCGGTACGACAACACCCTCCCGGCCGGACACCAGATCGTGCCGTGCCCGGCCGAGGAGACGGAGCCGTGCCGCAACTCCTCCACGATCCTCCTGTGCGACCTCCCCACCGAGGGCGGCCAGGGGGCCCCGACGGCCACGGACACCGACGCCGCGCCCTACCCCTGGGACAGTGACCCGATCCGCTGCGTCAACCCGCTCCCGGGTGGCGGGCAGCCGCTGTGGGACGGCGGCAGCGTCATCGCCCCCGCGCACTCCAGCGGTGCAGGAGGCTGCACCCTGACCCAGTGGCTGACCGGCCTTGCCGCGACGCTCCAGGCCGACCGCCCGGCGTGCGACAGCGGGACCGTCTCCCTCACCGTCTCGGTCAACGCCCTCAACCAGGGGCCGTCTGCGTCGGCGGTGAACTACGCGGGCAGCCTCCGCCTCCATCGGACGGACACCGGGCAGCGGCTCGCCGATAGCGGCAGCATCCTCGGCGGCACGCCGGCGGGCACCGCCCGCACCATGAGCGCGACCGCCGTGGACATCCCCGCCGAGCTCTTGGAGGCCGGGCAGATCGTCGTCGCCCTCGATGTCGAGGCGTGGGACCAGACCGGCAACACGGGCGCCGCCTGGGCCCTCTCGGAGTTCACGGCCGAGTACGAGTTCCAGCAGGACGGCTGCGCACAGCAGTTCCTGCGGACGGTCGTCACGGACTGCCAGACGGGCGAGACCCTGACCGTGGTGGACACCACCCTGGACGGCGAGCCGTACACCGTGGAGGGCGAGCCCGGCCAGTGCCAGGCCACCGGCGGTGGGAGCGGCTCGGAGTGCACGAGCTGCGAGACGCTGACCCTGTGCGACGTCCAGCCGGACGAGTCGCCTGGTGACCCGGAGATCGCCTACGAGACGATCCCGCTCGCCGAACTCGGCCCGGCTGGGTCGTACGGCGACGGCAGCCCCGTCACCGGCACGCTGCCCAACGGCGTCGGCTACTCGGTGAACGTCGGGGAGTGGGGGCCCGGTCAGGGGCACTACACGTTCTACCCGGCGGACGGCACCCAGCTCTGGACGTTCGACCAGCCGGTGTATGTGCGGTTCGGGCTCCGCGGCCTCAACATCACCCCGACGGAGTGCTTCGTCGTCCCGGACGGGGCGATCGTCGAGTCGATCAGCCCCAACCACACATGGAACGAGAGCAACCGCCTCCTGTGTGAGATCACCGGCCAGTCGTCCGCAGCCGACGAGTCCGTGTTCTTCTTCCCGGAGCCCGTCACCGAACTGCCCATCGTCCCGTCCGGCAGCAGCACCGGCGGGCGCGGCCCCGGCCTGATCCAGGTCGGGCTGGCCCTCGACGCGCCGGTACCCGGGTCGTCCACGACCTTCCTGCGCACGGTGTGCCGCGATTGCTCCGGTGCCGTCATCTCCAGGACGGACACCAACCTCGAAGGCGAGCCGTACACCCCTGTCGGGGAGGTCACCGTCTGCGGTGGCGACGGAGACGGCGGCATCACGACGGAGCCCTGCCGAGACTCCTCCTCCACGCTCTTGTGCGACACCGCCGACCAGGAGGCCGTGACCGTTTTCGACCCGGCGAACCGGCCGGGGTCGGACGGGTGGCAGGTCGTCAGCTACACGGGTGTCGACCCGACACACCCGGCGGAGGCCGCTCTCCCGTATGACGCCCCGCACCCTGCGGGGAGCCCGCTCATGGGCGCCCGCTCAGACCTCAGCGCAGGGGCGGGCGTCTCCTGGTCGGGGTACGACACTGCCCCGCACAGGTGGGTCCTGCGCAAGACCTTCACGGCGCCGGAGGACGGCATCGCGGTGGTCACGTCCGCCGGGTTCCGGGGTGACGGTGGCGCCCGGGTCAGGGTCAACGGGGTCGACGCCGGCATGTACGGGCAGTGGAACCAGCCCGCGACGTCCGGGACCGCGCAGATCCCTGTCACGGCCGGGCCGAACGTCGTGGAGATCGAGGTCCGCGACTCGGCCGGTCCGAACTACGTGCAGGGCCGCTTGGACATCGTGATGACGGCGACCGTCCAGTTCATGCGGCGCACCGTCGTGGACTGCGAGACCGGCGAGACCGTCGCCGTGGTGGATACCACCCTGGACGGTGAGCCGTATGAGGTGCTTGGCCTGGTCGGGCAGTGCGAGCCGGTCGCCGAGTGCTGCGAGCAGCCGCCACCGGAGCAGCGCGTAGACGTCGAGTCCGGCGTCCTGTGCATCCAGGACGCCGACGGCGAGATCGTCCGCCAGGTCCTCGTCGAGCGGGTCTATGACGACCAGTCCGGAGACCGTACGGAGCAGCGGCTCACCGACCCGACGACCGGGGAGGAGGTGGAGCTCCCGGCCGGTGCTGAGCTGGTCCTGTGCCAGGAGCCTCCGTGCCCGGTCGCGTTCTCCACGGAGTGCGTGGGCGCCGTCACGCGCACGGAGGCCGGCTACGACAACACCTCGTTGATCGGCGGGGTCCCCGGGAAGTGCGGCAGCGTCCAGGGCCCGAACGGTCAGTTCCCGTGCCAGCCGACGACCGGCGGCCTCACCATCACGAGCTGGATCGTGGACGGTGAGGAGGTCATCGGCGAGGGCGGCGGCCGGACCTTCAACGGCGGCCCGTGCGGCGATGGCACCGCCGCCAACCCGGGCATGCACCGCAACTGGGCGCTCGCCCTGACCAATCTGGACCCCGGCGGCGCTACATGGTCCGCGATGAGCGCCGAGGGCTGCGCCTGGTTCGTCGGGTCCACTGGCGGCACCGGTACCGCGTACGGGGCGATGACGATCGCCGACGCGGCCGGCCAGCAGTGGATCCTCGGCCCGGCACAGGCCTGCGAGGAGACCCAGTTCACGAAGGTCTACACCCAGGAGTGCGACGGCTCCATCAGCGTCTCGTGGCTGACGCCGCAGGGTGTGGAGACGGACGCCCCGGAGGGCGACCTCGTGCCGTGCGGCACCGGCTGCGGCGGCGGTGGCGGCGTCGGCCTGGACGTGGAGGTCCTGGAGCTCTGCGACGTCCAGGCAGATGGAAGCAGCGTGCAGTTCCTGCGGCACCTGACCTACGGCAGCGCCGGGCAGGTCACCGTCGTCATCGACACGGCCCTCGACGGCTTCGCGCCCTACACCCCGTCCGGGACCGTAGGCCGGTGCCAGGACGACCATGCGCCGGGTGTGGATGTCGAGCAGCTCCCGATGTGCGTCATCGACAACAACAGCGGCGGCTCCATTCAGCGGATCCTCGCTGAGGTCCGCTACGACGCGGAGACGGGCGAGCGGACCGGCGTCAACTACGTCGACCCGCAGACCTGGGGGCCGGTGGCACTGCCTGGCGGCACGCACATCGGGCTGTGCCCGGAGGCGGAGCAGCCCGAGCCGACACCGGACGTCGAGGTCGTGCAGCTCTGCGACCTGATCGATGGCGAACCGCCGGTGCCGTTCCTGCGCCACCTCGTCTACTTCGCCGGAGAACTCACCCCGACGGTGGTGGACAGCGCCCTGGACGGGATCACGCCGTACGCCCCGGCGGGCACGGTCGGGACGTGCAGCAGCAGCGAGCACGTCGTCGAGCAGTGCCGGTGTGACGACACCGACGGCGACGGGGTCGGGGACACCGACTACGTCGAGCTGCTCGCCGTCGACACGGCCACGGGCACGCTGACGACGATCGGCACGTACCTCCCGGATTACACCGGCCCGTACGCCCCTGTCGCCCCGGCCGAGTGCGCGGTCGAGGGCGCCGAGCCGGCTGCCATCGTCCAGGCGCGGCGCGTCGAGTTGACGGCGGGTGGGACCTGGTCGGCGGCGAGCGTGCCGCTGCTCCAGTCGGTCACGGCGACCGCCCATGACGGGCCGGGCGTGATCACCACCGTTGACGGCACGTCGACTCTCCACGCCGGGGAGTCGGTGAGCTGGTCCATCGCCCGTGACGCCGACAGCGTCCTGTCCGGCCCGCTGGCCATCACAGCGGGCCATGACGCAGCCACGGTCACCGTCGCGTTCACGACGGCCACCGCCACCTGACCCATCAGGCGCGCCCCGCTTCCCCCGGGGCGCGCCGTTCGAGGAAGGCCATCCGTATGTCCGGAACTGTCGGCAGCGTGTCTGTCGCGAACACCGACCGTGAATTCGTTCCGCTCTGCGACGACGATGGGGCGGGGACGGTCGTCCCGTTCCTGCGCCGCTACTCGACCGACCAGGCCGGGGCTGTCACGGCCACGGACACCGACCTGGACGGCACGACGCCGTACACGGTCGCCGGGACGGTGACGACGTGCCAGGCCGCCCCGGCGGTGCCGGTCGCCGTCGAGGTCCACGCCGTCCAGGACACCGACTGGGACCTGACCGCTCAGGCCGGTACGCAGTCGGTGACCCTCCTCGTCTTCGCGGGCGCGGTGACGGTCACGACCGCCGAGGGTGCTCTCACCGTGCCTGCGGGCTCGTCCCTCTCCTGGGGTGTCGACGGCGACCAGGGCGACGCAGAGCTGACCGGGACGCTCACGATCGACGGCGCCGCCCCAGGGGCGTCGTGGCACGTCCTGTGGACCTCGCAGTGAGCAGGCGATGAGCACTGACGGGCAGGTGAACCCGACGGCCCCGCGTACCGCGCGGGCCGTCGGCGTCACTAATGCGTCCGGCGACCTGGCCGTCACCTGGTCGCCGCCGTTCGCTGCCCCGCCGGTCGTGACCTCCACGGTCCAGGCCGGGGCGGGTTTCCGATCCACCCGCATCGCCGCCAATTCGGCGGCGTCCACGACCATCCACGTCGACGTCTCGGCCGGGGTCACGCTCCTCGGCATCGGCGTGCTGGCAGTCGGTGCTCCCGCTGCCGGCGTCACCGTCCACGTTCACGCCGTCGAGGCGTGAGGAAGAAGGAACCGATGGCTACCTGCTGCCAGCGCGCACGGTGCTCCTGCACCGTCACGGCCGGGCCCGGCGTCACGGTCGAAGGAGACGGCTCCTCGTCGACCCCCTATGTCATCAGCGGCGAGTCCACCCCGACCGCGCTTGGCGTCACGGACACGGACACCGTGGACCTGACGCTGACCGGTGACGGGACGGCGGGCGCCCCGTACAACGTTGCCGCCGATGTGAAGCTGAATCCCGCGCCGCCGCAGGGCGGGGACCAGCTCATCCAGGTAGGTCCGGACGGACTGTCCTTGGAGTGCGCCGACGTGCGCGGCTGCTTCTCGGCCGGGGACGGTGCGGGGTACGACGAGGCCACCGGGGTCATCACCGCGCGGGTATCGGCCGATGCGGGGAACACCACCTCGATCGGCACGGACGGCGGCCTGTTCACTCCGGCCGCCGACGCGGCCGAGCCCACGGCGATCGAGGCGGCCGACTCCTCGACCGTGGACACCGAGGTCACCGGCGCCGGTACCGCAGCGGATCCGTACGTGGTCACCAGCTCGGTCATCCTCGACCCCGCTCCGCCTGGTGGCGGGGACCAGCTCATCCAGTCCGGGCCGGACGGGCTGAGCCTGGAGTGCGCCGACATCAGGGGTTGCTTCTCCGCCGGGGACGGCGCGGGGTACGACGAGGCCACCGGGGTCATCACGGCCCGCCCCTCGGCGGACGCGGGCAACACGCTCGTCTACGGCGCCGATGGCGGGCTCCTCGTCCCGCCCGGGGCGGCTGCCGAGCCGCTGGAGGTCGGCTGTGGCCTCCAGGGCGAGGGCACGGCAGCGGCCCCGCTCACCGCCTTCCCCGTCGCCGGTGAGCAGCCCTGGACGGATGACTGGGACTGCGACGCGGCGGCGAACTCGACGCTCAAGTGCGACCCGGGCAGCGGGGCCTTGTGGACGCCGCCCGAGCACACCTCGGCCGCGATCACCTACCAGCAGCTCCACCCGATGGGTACCCCGGAGATGCCGGCCACCGGCACCGTGGTCATCATCGACGGCACTGCGTGGGCCGAGGGCGCCTATGAGGCGGACTCGCTGACTACCTGCCGGGGGCTGTCCTTCTCGACGGAGTTCACCGGGCATGCCGAGGTCTCGTGGACTGCCGGGGCGATTTTCGATCTCGCGTACGCGGTATCGATCGACGGCGGCGGTGCTGCCTCGTATCTGATGTACAGCGAGCTGACCCCGTCCGGCCCGGCCGGGCGCCGCCGGGTGACCTTCTCCACGGCTCAGGCCGTCGTGCTGCCCCCGCACACCGGCTACGCGGTCCGCGTCTACCCGGCTATCCGGGTCACCGCCGGCACCGTGACGATCCATCAGTGGATCACCGACACCCACCTGATCGCTATGACCCGCTAGGAGCCAGATATGCGGTACTACCTGTCCGACACCGGCGGCGCGATGGCCGTCAGCGGCGACACCGGCGTCTTCCCGGTGACCATCCCCGAGGGGTACCGGGAGGTGACGCAGGCGGAGTACCTGGCGGCGACCGGCGCTGAGATCGTGCCCCTGCCGCCGGAGCCTGCGGCGAAGGCGGCCGCCCCTGCTGCGGCGCCCGCGAAGGCCCGGCGCGCCAAGGGGAAATAGGCCGTGGCCGTGACCGGGTGGTCTTGCCCGGTCACGGCTAGACTCGTAGGGAGCTGCTGGTTCTGGGCCGGGCCATCCATTCATTGGTGGAGGCCCGTATGACCGCCCCGCTTATCGCCAACGCGAATACTTTCAGGGTGACGCGCGTCAACGGCTGTGGCCGCCCCGTCTGCGGCCCTGACAACGCGTACGTGACCGACTGCTTCGCCTCGCTCGGCATGGCCGCGAACATCGAAGAGGGCGAGGACGTGTCCTTTAAGGGCGCGAACGGGCGCCAGTGCGGCTTCAAGAAGGGCTGCCCGACCCTCAACGGCTACGACATCACTCTGGTGTTCTACCAGGCGTCGCCGGAGCTGATCGAGATCATGACCGGCGCGCCGGTCTTCTACGACTACGACGGCCGCCCGATCGGCTTCGACTCCTGCTCGATCCCCTGCCGCACCGGGTTCGCGATGGAGCTGTGGGCGGACATCCTCGGTGAGGACGTGTGCCCGGAGGAGGACACCAGCGAGGGGGCATGGCAATACTTCCTGCTGCCCTGGGTCACCAACGGCATCATCGGCGACCTGGAACTCGCTTCTGAGGGCGTGAACTTCACCCTGACCGGGTCGACCAAGGCGGACGGGAAGTGGGGGGTTGGCCCCTACGACGTCATGGCCCAGGACGCCGCCGGCACCCCCGGGCCGATGCTCGCCCCGCTGCCGGGTGGCTGTCACCGCAGGACTTTCATCACCACGATCGAGCCGCCGGAGCCGGACACGGAGTACCTGCCTGTCGAGGGGGAGCTGTGCGAAGTCTCGCCCTGATGGCTAGCTGACGTCGACAAGGAGAGGAGCGGCGGGTGCTGCCCGACATCGTGATCCCTGTCCGTGAGGGGGATCGGAACCCTGAGCTGCGGTACGCGCTGCGGGCGATCGCAGCGAATGTGCCGCACCGACAGGTGTGGATCGCCGGGCACATCCCGCCGTGGGTCGTCGGTGTCGGGCACATCCCGACCCGACAGACCGCCACCAAGTACGAGAATTCCAGGGCGAATTGGAAGGCGGCCGTCGATCACGACGGGGTCGCCGACGACTTCCTGATCTTCAACGACGACTTCTTCGCGATGAGGAAGGTACAGAGGGTGCCGCCGATGCACCGCGGCCTCCTGGCCGACGTCGAGCAGCACTTCCTGCGGCGCGTGCGAGCCGGCCGGTACCTGATGGGCATGCGGCAGACGGCCGGGCTCCTCGCCGACCTCGGGATCGAGCGCCCGCTGTCCTACGAGCTGCACATGCCGATGCTCCTCAACAAGGCCCGGTACCTGGAGGTGTGGGAGATCGCGAACAGGGTCCGGTACCCGCACTCCAGGACCCTGTACGGCAACTACTGGCAGATCGGGGGTAGTCGGGTGGCCGACCCGAAGGTGCTGACACGGGGCAGCGCCTACCCGAGGGGCTTGTCCTGGCTGTCGACCATGCCCGATAGCTTCGAGCACGGGCAGGTCGGCGCCTACATTCGTAGCCAGTTCCCGGCCGCGTCACCGTACGAGAGGGCCGGTGTCCGGCCGTGAGCGCACCGGACGTATGCGACCCCTGGCCCGTAGACCTGTGCTGCAAGCTCCCGGAGGACCTGGACGAGGCGGTCATCGAGAAGTGGGCGCGGGTGGCCAGTCAGATTCTGTTCCGGCTGTCCGGCCGCAGGTGGGGGCCCTCCTGCCCGATCACCGTCCGCCCTTGCAAGCAGGCGTGCGCCGAAGGCACCGCCGGTGCGGGGGCATTCGCCGGGCAGTCCACCGGTGGGTGGGTGCCGTACAAGGGGCCTGACGGCGTATGGAGGAACGGGGCGGTGTGTGGGTGCACGTCGTCGTGCTCGTGCACCGAGCTGTGCGAGATGCGCCTCGATGGCCCCGTGTACGACATCGTGGAGGTCCTGGAGGACGGCGAGGCCCTGGCCCCGGAGGCCTACCGCGTCGACGCGGCCAACCTGCTCGTGCGGACTGACGGGGAGTGCTGGCCGACCTGCCAGGACATGGCCGCCCCTTGCGGCGCCGAAGGGACGTTGTGCGTCACCTACCGCACCGGGCTGCGGCTTGACGAGTCCGCCATCGCGGCCGTCAGCGAGCTGACCTGTCACCTCCTCAAGGGCTGCAACCCGGGCGGCGGCTGCGGGTGCCGCGCCAACCCGAACCTGACCAGGGTCCAGCGGCAGGGCGTGGAGATCGAGCGCCCGGACCCATTCCAGGTCTATGCCGACGGGCGCACCGGGCTGCCGCTCGCTGACCTGTGGCTGTCGGCGGTGAACCCGTACGGGCAGCCGTCGGCGTCCCGTGTGTACTCCCCGGACTTCCGGAGGCCGAGGAGGACCACATGGCCATGAGGGCGTTTTCCCTGCGGGACATCACGGAGGCCGTCCTCGGCTGCGTGTGCGCGGCCCTGGACCAGGCGGCGGCCGAGATCGCCGAGCAGCCCGGGTGCCCGTGCCGGGCCTGCGTCGTGCCGGGCCTGCCGGCCTGGGACGAGTGTGCCGACCCCTGCGGCGAGGACGCGGCCGGCGGGCAGCTCACGGTTCACGTCGCCCGGATCTACCCGAGCACCCAGTTCCCCGTGGAGGACCAGGAGGTGCGTGGGCTACGCGGATGTGCCCTGCCGCCGACGACCGCTGTCGACATCGTGATCACTCTCCTGCGGTGTGTCCCGACGATCGACGAGAACGGGTGTCCCCCGACGTGCGAGGAGCTGTCGGCCGCGGCGGCGGTCACGCACATCGACTCGGTCACGGTCTTCAACGCGGTCATGTGCTGCCTGCCGCATACGGGTGGGAGGCGTGGCCGGCGGTTCGTGATGGGTGCCCAGCGCCTGATCGGCCCGCAGGGCGGGTGCGTCGGGATCGAGCAGCGGGTCACGGTGGCCCTGCCCGGCTGCGCCCCGTGCCCTGAGGAGGTCTCGCCATGACCAGCGTGGACGTCAGTATCGACAGCCGGTTCATTGAGCGGGCGCTGCGTCGCCCTGGCGGGATCGGGGAGCGGCTGCTGCGCCGCCGTGCCGCGCCGGTCGTCCGGCGTGCCCAGCAGCTGGCTCCCGGCAGCATGGGCCGGGGCATCACTCTTAGGGTGGAGGGCACCGGGCGGGGGATGCAGGCCGTCATCACGTCCACCCACCCGGCGTCCCTCTACGTCATCAACGGAACCCGGCCCCACGTGATCCGTCCCCGGCGGGCGAGGGCGCTGCGGTTCCAGGCCGGTGGGCGGACGGTGTACGCGGCCCGGGTGAACCACCCGGGGAACGCCGCGAATAACTTCCTCGCTCGCGCGATGCGGGAGGCCTTGTAACGCGTGTGGGGCCCGGCGCCTGGGGCGGTCAGCCGCCGGGTGCCGGGCCCCACGTGGCAGGGGCTCAGAAGCTCCCGGAGTCGCAGGACGAGGAGCCTCCGGAGTCGTAGGACGAGGAGGACGGCGAGGGCGAGGAGCCTCCGCCGCAGCTGCTCGATGGGGACCCGTAGTCGCTGGTGCTGGACGTGCTGGCCGCGTGGTCGATGACCTGACTTCCTCCCTGTGCCGGTCCGCTCGACGAGCGGCGGGTGGAGGTGGTGGTGGACTTCTTGGGCTTCTTCTTGAAGGGGTTCATGTCGCAGGCATTCCGTCAGGACTGAGCTGGTAAGCGCGATTTGAGCAAAATCTGCGGAACCGGGTCTTCGGCTACCCTTCTGCCGCCGCTGGTTTTGGGCCGGGCACCGGTTACCACCCCCAGGGGGCCATCGTGGCCACGAAGAGTTTCGCGATCAACAAGGAGCCGCACGTCGCCGAGATCGGCGATGACTTGGAGCTGCGGTTCCAGCCCGAGGTCATGGGCGATCAGTTCATGGACGCCTACCAGGCGCTCCGGGAGACACAACGGGACAGCGGCGTCGACCTCGACAAGCTCGCGGACGTGCAGCCGGACGCGCTGCGGAGGGTCTCACGGTCCCTACGGAAGTTCCTCTCCGAGCTCATGCTGGAGGACTCCGCGGACCTGCTCCTGCGGGTGGACGTCCAGGTGGGCGGCGAGGTGATCGACTCGTATCTCGACCTCGACGAGGCGACAGCCCGCGCGGAGGAGCTGGGAGATGCGCAGGTGGTGCACAGGCTGCGTCTGCCGGACCGTGTGCTGGTGCAGCTGATGGAGTGGGTCATCGAGCTGTACTCCGGTGGCCAGCGCCCTCCTACACAGTCGAGCGGCTCCTCCTCAGCATCGAAGCCGCCTGGGACTCGTGGGACGGGCAGCTCGCGCTCCATGGGGTCGACCCGCGCACGTGGACGCTGAGGCGGCTCCTCAACGCGGCTGAGGCGGCGATGTACCAGACGGCCGAGGATGAGGCGGAGCGCGCCCGTATCCACGCCAAGCTCTACACCGCCCCGAAGGGCACCCCGCCCCCGCGCCGTCAGGGTCCGCGAGCGGGTGGAGTGGCCCGTGCCGAGGCCGAGGCGTTGATGGCCCGGCTGGAGGCCGAGGACGCCGCGCTCAGGGGCGCCCGATAGGTATGCCGATATCCTGACTTCTGTCGCTGGTTCTGGGCCGGGCAACCTTCTCCGAGCGGGGTTGCCGTGGCCGACGACGTCGACGGCTCTGCACGTATCCGGATCACCCTGGACGACTCCGGGGCGGTCGCGGAAGCCCGTGCGCTCGGTGTCCGTATCAAGGGCGCTCTGGAGCGCGGGATGCGCGGCTTCGGCCGCGACCTCCAGCGCACCCTGCGTTCCCTCAGCGTCCAGGTCCGTGTCGAGCCGGACATGCGGCGCTTCGACGCGCAGCTCCTCGCCGGTCTCCGCGGCCTGCACAGCATCGACATTCCGGTCGCCCCGGACATGTCGATCTTCTTGGTGCGGCTGAGGGCTGCTCTCGCGGGCGAGGAAGTCGCTGTCCGGGTGGTGCCGGACATGAGCGACTTCGACGCCCGGCTGCGCGCGCACAACATGCCGACGTTGAACGCCCGCGTCGACGCGGATGCCAGCCCGTTCCGCCGGGTCCTGGGCGGCCTGGTCTCGGCAGCCTCCGGTGTGGGGTCGGCCCTTGCGGGGGCGCTGCGTTTCGCGGCCGTGGGGTCCGCCGCCCTGTCCGGTGCGGCCGGGGTGGCGTCGTTCGTGGGGTCGCTGGCCCCGGCGGTCGGGATCGTCGCGGCGCTGCCGGCGGTACTGCTGGGCGGGGCGGCCGCGATGGGGGCCTTGAAGCTGGCGGTGTCCGGGGTCGGGGACGCCTTCGGGGAGGCGCTGACGGGCGATGCGGAGGCTTTCGCCGGCGCGATCGAGGACCTGTCGCCGGCCGCGCAGGGGGCAGCTCGTGAAGTCCGGGCGCTCGCCCCGGAGCTGGAGGACCTGAAGGAGACGGTCCAGCAGGCCTTCTTCAAGCCGCTGGAGGGGCAGATCACGGCGGTCGCCAAGGCGCTCGGCGGGCCGCTGAAGACCGGGCTCTCCGGCATCGCCGAGGAGTTCGGCGTGGCCGCCTTGAAGGCCACGAATTTCCTGACGACCTCGGCCGGTATCCGCTCGGTCGAGCAGATCCTGACGGGGGCCACCCAGGCGACCAGGGGGCTCGCGTCCGCTTTCGGGCCCGTCGTTGCTGGGGTGCTCCGCATGGGTGGCGCCGTGTCGGAGGCGTTCGGCGCCCGGTTCGGGGACGCGATCGCCAATACGGGCGTCCGGTTCGGCCAGTTCCTGTCCGACGCGGCTGAGGGCGGCCAGGCCGTGGCCTGGGTGGAGGGGGCCGTTGGCGTCTTCAAGGAGTTGGGCTCGCTGATCGCCTCGATCGGTGGACTCCTCGGCGATGTCTTCGGGGCCCTGGCCGCCGGGGGAGGCGGTCAGCTCGCCGGCCTGTCCGCGATTTTCGACGCCGTACGGGAGGCGATCCAGCCGCTCCTGCCACTGATCACCCAGCTTGCGATCACGGCCAACTCCCTTTTGGGGAACGCGTTGTCGGTCCTGTCGGCTGCGCTGGGCCCGATCATCACCGCGCTGGCGGACACGCTGCTGCCACTGCTGCCGCCCCTCACCGCGGCTTTCAACTCGCTCGCGGCCGGGCTCGGCCCGATCGCCGCGGAGCTCGGCGGCGCGATCGGCGGAGCGATCTCCGCGCTCCTGCCGCCACTCCTTCAGCTGGTGCCCGCTCTCACAGGGGCGCTCCTGCCGGCATTCGCTCAGCTCGTGACGGCCGTCGCGCCGCTGGTCACGATGCTCGCCGGGAGTCTGGCCCCGGTGATCGCGCAGGTCGGCGGGCTGATCGCGACCGTCCTCGGAGCAGCCCTCCAGATCATCGTGCCGTTGCTCCCGCCGATCGTCACGCTCGTCTCGAATTTGCTCGTTGCCTTGACGCCGCTGATCGGCGTCATCACGACGGTCGCGGCAGCGCTCGGGGACGCGCTCGGGCAGGCGGCCGTCTCGCTGGTGCCGCTGCTCGACTCCATCGGTACGGCGGTCACCGGCGTCGTGGTGGCGCTGGCCCCGCTGGTCGGTCAGGTACTGGCGAGCCTGATCCCGATCCTGCCGCCGATCATCACCGCTTTCGAGGCGCTGGTCGAGGCGCTCCTCCCGCTTCTCCCGCCGGTCGTGGGCCTGGTCGAGTCCCTCACTCCTCTGCTGACCCTGGTCGCGCAGCTCAGCGGGGTGCTCCTCAAGGTGGCGGCCGGCTTCGCGTCGTGGCTGGTCATCAAGACGGTCGTCCCGATCATCACGTGGCTTGTCGGGGCCATCACCGGCACGGTCACCAAGGTCACCGGCGTCATCAATTTTTTCAACGCGCTGCCCGGTCGGATCGTCGCCGCGTTGTCGTCCTTCGGCTCGACCGTGGCCGCGTTCTTCACGGAACTGTGGCAGGGGATCACGTCCGGGGTGTCGTCCGGAATCGACAGCGTCATCGCGTTCTTCACGGACCTGTGGGACTCGATCACCAGCGGAGTCTCGACCGGGGTCGACGCGGTGATCGAATTTTTCGTCGCGCTTCCCGGGCGGATCGGTGCCGCGCTCATGGCGCTCCCCGGCCTGCTGGTGGACCTCTTCACCTCGGCCGTCGCCCTGGTCATCATCGGGCTCCTG
Organism: Streptomyces sp. NPDC007346; assembly: GCF_040703535.1. Taxonomy (NCBI): domain Bacteria; kingdom Bacillati; phylum Actinomycetota; class Actinomycetes; order Kitasatosporales; family Streptomycetaceae; genus Streptomyces; species Streptomyces sp. NPDC007346. The sequence goes on along the minus strand of NZ_JBEYKR010000012.1, from coordinate 40,580 downwards.
ACGACCCTGGCCGGGGTGATCTTCGTCTTCACCGAGCTGCCGGGCAAGATCGGCCAGGCGCTGCTAGACCTCGGCGGGTTGCTCGTCGATGCCTTCATGGCCGGGCTCGATGCGGTCACCAGCACGGTGACCGGGTGGATCGACTCCACCGTGGGGTTCTTCACGGCGCTGCCCGGCAGGATCGGGGCCGGTCTCTCGTCCCTGGGCTCGGGGATCCGGAGCACCTTCACCTCGGCCTTCACCTCGGCGACGGTCACGGTGACCGGGTGGATCGACTCCACCGTGGGGTTCTTCACGGCGCTGCCCGGCAGGGCCCGGTCCGCGGTGTCCGCTCTGCCGGGTCAGCTGCTCGGCGTCTTCAACTCAACGAAAGCGTCGGTCACTTCGAGCGTGTCGTCCATGGTTGCCTCGACGGTGTCCTTCCTGAGCGGTCTGCCGTCCAAGGCGTACTCCGCGGTCGCCAGTGTGGGGAGCCGGCTGGTGGGTGCGTTCAACTCCGCGAAGTCATCCGCGATCGGCGCGGTGAACTCCATGATCTCCAGCATCGTGAGTCTCTTCTCCGGGCTGGGCGGCAGGATCGTGTCCTCGCTCGGCAACATCGGCGCGCAGATCATCGGCAAGGTGAAGGCCGGCCTCCCCAGCGCGGTCCGGAACCTGCTCCCGTTCGCGGACGGCGGGATCGTCGACCGGCCCACTGCGGCCCTCATCGGCGAGGCCGGCCGCGAGGTCGTGATCCCGATGACCCGGCCGCAGCGGGCTGTCCAGCTCGCGGAGCGGTCCGGGCTTCTGGACCTCCTGGCGGCCCGTGGCGCCATGGCCCCGGCGCCCGCGCAGCCGGCTGTCAGAGGCGGGGACCGAACGGTCAACCACACCTGGAACATCCACACATCGGCTCAGGACCCTCGGACCTTGGCCGCGCACCTGTATGGGCAGATGGCTCTAGCGGCGGGGGTATGACCGGTGATCGCTGACTACCTGGACCTGGGCTGCACCGAGATCATCAACTCGGCGCGGGCCTCCGCCTATGCGGAGGAGTATTGCCTGCTGACGGGCTGTGAGCCGTGCCCGGAGCTGGCGGAGGCGATCAGTGATCCGCCGTACCAGGACCCGGTGACGGACCCGGCGCCTTGGTATGACCCGGCCGTCCCGGAGAGTGCGTTCTTCCTCGGCGTGATGGGTCTGAGTGCCGAGGGCTTCTCGCGGTCTACTCTCCAGCGCGTTCCGCAGCAGCTCGTCGGGGACGGGGCTGCGCTGGGTGTGGCACGGCGCGCGCACCGGGAGATCATCTACACGGTGCTCCTCCTGGTCCGCGAGGAGTGCGCCCTGACGTACGCCGTGGAGTGGCTGGCCGCCGCGCTACAGGGCGCCCCCTGCGACGGGGCGTGCGACGGCGAGGAGATCGGGGTGTACGCGTGCTGTCCGACCGGGGACGGGACGCGGGAGCTGCGCCACCTGTACGGGGTGGGGCTCCTGGAAGGGCCGTCCCTGGTGTCCGCCCGGTACGAGCCGGAAGGGATCATCGCGCAGGTCACTTTCACGCTGGCGGCGGTGGTGCCGTGGATCTACCGGGAGCCGCTCCAGACGCTGACGGAGTGGATTCCGCTCGGCGACGGTGAGCTGCTGGTGGTGGACCCGGATGAGATCTACGGGGAGTGCCAGGAGCCGACGCCGTGCCTGGAGGACCCGGAGTGCCCGCCGCCTCCGTTGCCGGTGCGGGCCCCGGTCCCGGTGGATGACTGCTACCCGACCGGGCCGGAGGGATTCCGGCGGTCGGTGGTGTCGCTGTCCCCGGTGGATCAGCCGGAGTGGCTGGAGGCGGTGCCGGCCCTGGAGCTGGAGACCGGCGGCAACGAGCTGCGCAGAGTGGTCGTCCGGTTCTGGGCCAACCCGCTCGGCGGTGACTGCGAGGAGATCGCCGACCCGTGCGGGGCCTGCACGGATATCCAGATTCCGTACCTGCCGCCCGGGGCGACGCTGCGCGTGGACGGGCGTACCCAGCGGGCTGAGGTGGAGTGCCCGCAAGGGCCGCTGGGGTCCGCGGTGAGCGCACCGACCCTCTACGGGCCGCTCGGCGGCGCTTTCGAGTGGCCGATCTTCGCCTGCTCGACGGGCCTGTGCATCGAGATCCTGTCCACGGCCTCGACGACCGCGCCGGACGCGCGGGCCCGTGTGCTGCTCGTCCCGCGATCGGATGTGGGCTGATGACTGTCCTGGGGTGCCCGCAGGAGTACCGGGCCGTCATCCACTGGCGGGGCGGCGCCAGGCCCTTCACGTCGCCGGGGGTGTCCGCGCTGACCTCCGTGAAGTGGAACCGCACGCTCAACGACACGGGAGAGGCCGAGATCAGCATCGCCAAGGGCGCGGCCGGCGCCCGGTGCTGCGGGCTGCTGGGGCAAGTGGAGCCGTACGCCCACGAGCTGAGCCTGTACCGGGACACGGAGCTGGTGTGGCAGGGGCCGGTCACCCGAGTCCGGGAGAACCGGGACCGGTTCCTGATCGAGGCCCGTGACATGACGGAGTGGCTGGCCCGCACGACGAACGCCCTGGTGCTCCGGTTCGTGGCCGCGACGGGGGCGACGCGTCGGGGGCCGGTGCAGGAGATCGCGGAGACGATCATCCGCCTGAACATGGAGACGGGGCTCCTGGCGTCCGAGCCGGACTGGGCGAAGATGCTGAACTACATCGTCCGGGACGACGACCCGACAGAGGTCTCCTTCGAGAAGGACGGCACGGACAACACCTCGATCTGGTTCGTTCCGATCCTGCGGATCATGGACGAGGAACTCGTGCCCCGCGGCCTGGAGTACACCACGGTCGGCCGGGCGCTGATCCTGGGGCGCCCGCGTACGACCGCCGACCCCACGCAGGCCCGGCTCACGCTGGACCACATCGCTGGGGACGTCGAGATCATCCGGGACGGCCTGAGCGCGGCGACCCTGATGTGGATCACCAACCAGACCGACCAGCAAATTTCGGACACGCAGTTCGGGGCGTCCGGGGTGATCACCTCCGTGTACGGGCGCCTCGACACCCTGGTGCGTACCCAGGCCGAGGGCCTGACCGCGTACGACCTGTGGCAGCTCGCCAGGGCCTCGTTCGTCGGCCGACATCCGGCGCCGACCGCGCTGAGCGTCCCGGACGGGTCCACGCTCGCGCCGAGTGCCCCGGTGACCATGCGACAGCTGGTCCCCGGGGTGCGGCTGGATGTGGCCGCGACCGGGATGTGTATCGGCGTGTCCCAGCCCTACCGGCTGTCGGACGTGGACGTGGCGTGGACGGAGTCCGGCGAGAGCGTCGGAGTGTCCCTCATCCCGATCGGTGACCCACTGCAAGGAGACCCCCCATGAGCCCGGCTCTTCCAGGACAGCGTGCCGCGCAGCGACCGCTGCGCGCGATGACGGCCTCTCAGCGGGCGCTCGGCCGCGCGGCCACGGCGCAGGACGGAGGGTTGGCCGGCGCGGTGGGCGTGGGCTGGATCGACGGCCGGCGGGTGGACATCGATCTTCTGGCGCCGCCGGGCAGGCAGGTGGTGCCGGTGCCCGAGCCGTGTGAGTGCCGGTGCGTGTGCGCCTGCTCCCAGCAGAACCAGGGCGTGACGGGCCATGGGGCCCAGGACGGGGAGGTGTAGGCGTGGCCAGGTGTGGATGCCAGGGAGGGTGCTCGTGCTCGGTGCAGGGCAGCGGGCTGGCGCGTGTGTCGGGGACCGGGGCGTCCGGGACGCCGTTCACGGTAGGGGTGTCGTGCGATGACGTCGCGGACTGCGTGGGTGGCCGACTGGATGCCCCGCTGACCTACGACGAGACGACGGGCCAGCTCGGGGTCCGTACGTCGGCCGATCCCGGCAACCTGGTTCAGCAGGGTTCGGACGGGGGGGTGTTCGTGCCGACGGCGGGCGCGTCCGCCGGGCTCCTTGAGGGCGACGGGATCGACATCACGGGCGATCAGACGTCCGGGTACACGATCAGCGCGCGGATCAGCGCGGACCCCCGCAACGGCCTGGTGCTCGGGTCGGACGGAGGCCTGTACGTCCGGGGCCGGGAGATCGAGCAGGCCGTCACCACCATTAACTTCACGAACCAGACCGCGTGGACGCAGGTAGTCACCTTCGCGGTCCCGTTCTCGTCGCCGCCGGTGGTGAGCATCGGGATCCAGTCAGGGGCTGGTCCCACGGCTCGGTGGGACGTACGGGCCATCAACGTGACCACGACGGCCTTCACGATCTTCGCCTACTACGGCGAGCTGCCCCTCGTCGCCTCCACATGGTCCGCCATCCCGGTGGCGTGGCGGGCGGAGGTGCCGTAGACCACCGTGTCCGGACATGCCTGAGTGATGTCCGCCCAGTTCACAGCCCTGACGCTCTCGTGTCCGGACCGTCGTCCGGACGCCCCTTTGCCGGGTGCCCGGACCGCTGTCCGGACACCGTCCACACACTACGGAGGTACTCATGTCCCAGCGCCCCACAATCGGCCGGGTCGTCCACTACGTCAGCCACGGGACGCCCCTGCGCGAGGACGGCACGCAGCGGTTCCCGTCGATCCGCCGGCCGGCGGAGATCACGGAGGTGGACGAGGAAGGGCACGTGGGCTTGATGATCAAGAACCCGGACGGTCTCCTTTTTCGCCCCATCGGGCACAGCGACGGGCCGATCCCGTACGTCGAGCCGGTCCCGGGGGAGCCGCTCCAGGGCGGTACCTGGCACTGGCCGGAGCGTGTCTGATGGCCGCGCCGCTGAGTGCTGACCGGCTGCTGTCGGCCCTGCGGGCCGAGGGCCTGACGGTCGTGGAGGTCCCGGGGTGGCGTACGCGCAACCGGAACCACATGGGGCCGTGGGGTCCGGCGCACGGGGTGATGATCCATCACACGGTGACGCGGGGTACCGCGCACACCGTCGCGATGTGCCGGGACGGGTACCAAGGGCTGCCGGGTCCGCTGTGCCACGGTGTGATCGCGAAGGATGGCACGGTCCACCTGGTGGGCAACGGGCGGGCCAACCACGCCGGGTTGGGCGACCCCGATGTGCTGCGGGCGGTGATCGCGGAGAGACCGGCCCCGGTCGACGACGAGGCGACCGTCGACGGCAACCGGGCGTTCTACGGCTTCGAGTGCGAGAACCTCGGCGACGGTCTCGACCCCTGGCCTGCTATCCAGTTGGAGGCGATCGAGCGGGTGGGCGCGGCGGTGTGCCGGGCGCACGGCTGGGGGGCGCTGTCGGTGATCGGCCACCTGGAGTGGCAGCCGGGCAAGCCGGACCCGCATGGGTTCACGATGGGCGGCATGCGGGACCGGATCGCGGGTCGTCTCGGCCAGGGGCAGCCGGCCCCTCCTCCCGCACCGGTCCGCCCGAAGGTGTCACTGTCGCAGCTCGTCGCGGCCGCCCGCTCGAACCCGTCGATGCCGGGGCAGCCGGTCACGTACGCGGGCGTCCTGGTGTACGAGACCGCGCTGGTCGATGAGGGCCTGCTGACGAAGAGCTACAGGGATGGGCACTTCGGGACGGCGACGATCACGGCCACGAGCCTGTGGCAGGAGCGTCTCGGCTACCGCGGCCGGAAGCCGGGTCAGCCGGCCGACGGTATCCCGGGCCGTGACTCCGTGACCCGCCTCGGCGCGAAGCGCGGCTTCGACGTCGTCGCCTGACCCATCCGATGACGGGACCGAGCAGGAGGTGAGCATGGAGGAGACGGGGATTCCAGCGCTCGATGTGGTGCTGATGTGGGGCGGTGCGGTCACCGTGGTGGCCGGGGTGATCGCTCTCGCCTGGCGGGCGGTCCGTGCGTCCGTGCGGCTCGCCGCCCGGGTCGACCATTTCATGGACGACTGGGCGGGCGAGGTCGGGCGGGCGGGTGTGCCGGCGAGGCCTGGGGTGATGGAGCGGCTCGCGACCTTCGAGGACCGGCTGACGAGCGTGGAGCACGAGCTCTACCCGAATGATGGCGGCTCGCTGCGGGATGCGGTCGACCGGGCGAATGCGCGACTGACCCGGATGTGCCCCGACGTGGACTCGACTGATGGGCCTGGCCCGGTGCCACCGCAGTCGGTGCCGTGACAGAGGCCCCGCTCCTCGTCTGGGAGGAGCGGGGCCTCTGGCGGTCATCTGCCTTGGCCCTTGCGGGGCGGGTAGGAGAGCGAGAGCATTCCCAGGCCCTGGGCCTTCCCTCGTCCGATGCCCTCTTCGAGGGCTGCCTGGAGCGCTTCGACGTCCTCGACCTCCAGCACTCCGCGTATGCGTGCCTCCTGGCTCATGCCTGTGGTGCCTCGGCGCTGGGCCCCGGCGATCTGTGCGAGGACCCGGAAGCCGGACCGGGTGGCGCGTGACGTGGTGGCCTCGCACGCCGCCGGTGCGTGGGCGCCCTCTGCGTGCTGGCCTGTCAGCCACTCATCCGGAGATACTGCGTACTCGCCGCCACGTCCTCGGCGGACGGTATTGGCCGCGAGGTCGAAGGCCCACAGCTGCCCCGGGGCCAGCATCTCCAGCAGTACCCGCATGTCGAGGACTTGGGGGAGGGTCAGGGACCCGGGCAGTAGCCAGGAGGGTCGGGGGCGGACTGGGTACTGGACCTGGATGACGCCGTCGCCCTCGCGGCGCCATAGGACGCGGGGGCCTGTGTCTGCCTGGGTGATGTCCTCTGGCAGGCGGGAGCGGATCTGCCGCTGCATCTCTGCCGGCCGCAGGATCCGGTCCTTCGAGGGGGCGAATTGGTACAGCACGCGGTACATGGTGGCTCCGGGTGGGGTGGGGTGCGCGCTGCGCAGTTGTTTTCGCCCAGGGGAGTCCCCGCATGCGCGGGGAAGAGGGGGCACGGCGAGCCACGTACTCTCTCGACGGTCCACCCCCGCGTGTGCGGGGACCACTTTGCCCATGGGGCTGTCCAGCTAAGTGGACTGGGTCCACCCCCGCGTGTGCGGGGATAAGGGGCTCCAGCGGTTATCGAGCGCCGCTCGAACGGGCCAACCCCGCGTGCATGGGGATGGGTTGGCGTCAGGCGTAGACGAAGTGTCTGACCTCGGGAGTCCTGGTGCACCCCCGCTGCTGCGGGGACGAGGTGGTCTCAGGTTAGGGGATGTCGCCCAGGATTTGCATGCCTGTCGCGGAAATTGTCTGCCTGCTGGCCGGATTTGCTGCGGCATAACGAAACGGTCCCCACCCATCGGGTGGGGGCCGCGGTGTGTCCGGGCGTCTACGCCGGTGGGGTCGGGTGCCGTACGGCCTTCTTCACGGCCATCTCGACGTGTACGCGATTGGCCTTGGCCTCTTTCGCGTGGTCGGTGATGGCCTGCTGTACGGCGGCGGCTGCCTGGCGCCAGGTCTCCCATGCGTCGGCGGGAGGGGATGCGGACGTGGCTGCGGCCTGGGCGTCCAGGGCTGCCTGTTCGAGCTGGAGGAGATGGGGTGTCGTCAGGTCGGAGGTCACGGTCGGATCGTAGACGTGCCTCTGCCGGAGGCGTCCGCCGGCTTGTCCGCGCGGGGTGTCCGGGCAGGATGTCCTGATGGTGTCCGTGCAGGTGGGGGGCACGGTCCGGGGGTGCGGCGGGCTCGCTTTCGGGCCGGTCGGACATCGTGTCCGGACGAACTGTCCGGCGAGCGGGAGGGGCGGTTGCGGCAGTCGCTGTGCTGGGTGGCGGCGGCCCACTGGAGTAGGAGCTGCTCGTACGCCTCGGCGCGGTGCTCCTGGTCGTGGTCCTCGTCTATCAGCTGGCGGATGAGGGTGTTGATCCGCGCGGCAGCAGGGCACAGAGGGCCGGGAGGGCGGGAGCGGGGTGGCATGGCTCCACGGTAAGGGCGGGGTGTGACAGCCCTTCCCGGGAGCCGGGTGGGCGGGGGCCTCGTGGGAGTGCGCCCCCGCAGCGCGGGGCTGTACGGGGGCACATTCCGGAGTACCGTCCTGAGTGTCTAGGTCAGAACGGAGTTCAGTATGCCCCTTCCTGCCGACGAGCACATCGGTACGCGCGTACGGATCGCGCGAAACGCCGCAGGGCTCACGCAAGTTGAGCTGGCGGATTTCCTCGGCCGCACCGAGTCCTGGGTGGCGAATGTGGAGTCGGGGCGGCAGCCCCTGGACCGGTACAGCGTGATCACGGCCATCGCGGACCAGTGCGACGTGGACGTGGTGTGGCTGCTCGGTCAGCCCTACCGGCTCCAGCGCAGCGGCGGGACCCTGGCCCACGCGCACGTCCCGGCATTGCGTACGGGGCTGCGCCGGGCCGGGCTGATCCTGTCCGGTCACCCGGGGCTCGTGCCGCAGGGGACGCCGGTGGACCTGGTCGCTCTGGCCGGGCAGACCCGCAGGGCGGCGGCCGCCCGGCAGGCGGCGAATCTGCCGCAGGTCGCGACCCTGCTTCCCCCGCTGGTGGAGGACCTGAACACGGCAGTGCTCACCACCGCCGGCAGCGAGCGGGAGGCGGCGCTGCGGCTGCTGGCTGATGCTGCCCGTACGGCGCGGATGTGCCTCAATCAGCTCGGGTACCCGGACTTGGCGTGGAGCGCGGCCGAGGTCGCGGCCGGTGCCGCGACGCAGCTCGGGGACCCGGTGGTGATGGCGGCCGTGGCCTGGGACCGGTGCGGTGCTCTCCTGCATCAAGCCTCGCTTCGGGAGACGCTCGCGGTCGCGGAGGCCGCGCTGCGGGACCTGGAGCCGCTCGCCTCTGCGCGCCGCCCGGAGGCTGCGGCCCTGTCCCTTCGCGGGGCCCTGCATCTGCGGTGCTCCATCGCTCATGCCCGGGGGGCTGGGACGGCGGATGACGCGTGGGCGCGCATTGACGCGGCGTTGCAGGACTCCGACCGGCTGGGCGAGAGCTGGTATGACCTGGAGCGGCACACCGTGTTTGGCCGGGGCACTGTGGCGGTGCACGCGGCCGAGGCCGGGGTGGAGGTCGACCAGCCGGACGCCGGGCTCACCCGTGTCCCGCGCGTGGATATCGGTGAGATCCCGTCCAAGGAACGGCGCACCCATTTCCGGATTGACGAGGCTCGTGCGCTGCACCGGATGGGGAGGAGTCCGGCGGCGGTCGTGAAGTTGAGGGAGGCCGCGGCCTCCGCGCCGTACTACGTGTACGCGGACCCGATGAGCCGTGCTCTCGTGTCCGACCTGGCCAGGGTGGGGGTGCCGTCGCAGGCGTCGGCGCTGTCCGGGCTGATCCGGAATATGGAACTGGTCAGCTAACTGCCCGCTGTTGTCGAACAGTTGACGCCCCCTAGATTCTCTAGGGGGCGCGCTCGTGCTTGAGGTCCACTCTCGGAAGGTCACTGTCCGTAGATGTGTGATCACCCTGGAGTGTCCGGCGATGGAGCCGATCGATACCCGCAATGCGAGCGCTGCGGTGCACGCGTACGGCGGATCCCTGCAATGGCCCTTGACGGTCGGGTTCAGGCGCCGCCCCCGTCAGGGGTGCACCTGCGGCAACAGAAACTGTCCTGACCCTGGCGGGCACCCTCTGCCCGGCCGACCGCTGTTCCACAGCGTCGAGGAGACCCTCCAGGAGCTGGAGGCTGCCCCGGGGGCGGCTCTGATCGCCTGGACCCGGACCTTCGACGTCGTCGTGGTCTCCCGCCCGGTGGGGATGGCGGCCATGGTGACCCTGGACCAGGTGGCCCCGGTGCCCTGCCTGGTGGCCGACCGGTACGTCGCCCTGTTCGTGCTGCCGGCGACCGGCCGCTACGCCTTGGGCGGTGGCCTGCCCGGCGAGGTGCGGTCCGGGGCCTCCGGGTGGATCGCCGTACCGCCGAGCCACGGGGTCCGGTGGGACACGCAGCCGTGGGTGGAGCAGACGTCCCGGCCGGTGGGGCTGCTGAACGGGGCCACGGTGGGTCAGCATCTTGCCAGCGCCTACACCGGCCAGGAGCTGGTGGTCGGGGCATGAGCGTGAACCTCGAGTCGGATAGCCGTCAACTGGGCGTAGAGAACTGGCTTTTGAGGGCAGCCCCCGACAAGGTGACGGCACGGCGGGAGTGGGAGGAACGCCTCTTCACGGTGCTGCCGTGCGGGGCCTGGTTCGATGCCGTACGCATCCCGGCGCGGCTCGTCGAGGCGGCCGCACAGAGCGATGATCCAGACCGGGTGGGCGCCTATCTCGCCGCGGCTGTAGTCGGGGCGCCCGTGATCCACGACCGGTACTCGGGGTGGTACTACGCCCTGGTGCCTGCGGGTACGGCGCGGTGGTGGCATACGGACGGCATCACGTGCCTAGGCGTCGGGGCCGTGCTGGGTGTGCCCCACCCGGGGGTGACCGCCGAGCGGCGGGGGAGCCGCGTCTGCTGGGCAGTCCCGATGGGCTCGGCCGGCGACTTGTGCGCGCCTCCGGCCGTGTCTCAGGTCGTCGCGCTGGGCGGGTACCGGGAGGTGTCCCGGTGACCGCCGCCCGCCCGCAGGCGCCGAGCCCGGCGCCGCAGCGCACCGATGACGCGTACAAGACCTGGCTCGGGCACACCTACGCGTGCGCCCGATGCCGCAACGGCGCGGCGGAGTGCCCCGAGGCCCGTCGCCTGGGCCGGGCCTGGCGGGCGTCGTGAGCAGCGGCACGGCCTAGCTCCTGTACGCCCTGGCCGTCCTCGGCCTGCTGGCGGCGCTCGCGTACGGCATCGCCACCTCCTGAACCGGCCCGGTCCTCTCCGGGCTCTCTGCTTTCTTCATTCGATCGAACGGCACATCATGACCAGACCCAGACTGCTGAAGACCCGCCGCGAAACACGCCTTGAGAATGTGCGGCTTCTGGAAGGCCATCTGTCCGAACTCGGGCTCGCCCCGACGTACGCCGTGACGGATGGCGCCACCCGTCGACTCGCGCCCGAGGGGCTGGGCTGGTGCCACGTCCTGTATGCGGCTGAGGAGGCGTGGCCGCTCGGCGCGGAGTCATGCGTCATCGTGCGGTGGCTTCCCGACGAGGCCTTCCAGTACGACCACCGTGCCGAGCGGGTGCCGGCTGGTGCCGCTGAGCACTGGAGGGAGCGGACGGCGGCGACGATGCAGGCGCTCCAGGGGCTCGGCTACCAGGCTGCGGTGACCGGTCCGCCGCGTCTGCCTCACCTGCATGCTGCTGAGGACATCCTGGTCTGGCGAGCAGGAGAGGGGGCTGCGGTGGAGCCGTGGCCCCCGGTCAACGCGTGGTCCGGCGCCGCCCCCGCGCGGCCGAGCTTCTCTCAGCCGGAGTACCTCCCCGGGGAGCAGTCGCCGGTGGACGTGGTGGACGAGGAGCTGAGATGCACACCGGCACCGGGCATGGCCTTCGCGCTGGATGCCCCGGCGGTGCTCTGGCCCGCGTACGCGGAATCCTGTGTGCGCGTGCTGTGGCAGCCGGACGCGGAGTACCGGCGCCGGCCAGACGGCACCGTCCCCTCCGGCGCTGCCGAGCACTGGAAGGCCGGCACCGGTCGAGTCCACGAGGCGCTGAAGGGTGCCGGGTACCGGGTGCAACGGTCGGAGCGTGCGACATCGCCGGTGCTGGATGACGATGCGGGATTCCTGGCCTGGCGGCGGCGACCGCCGCGCCTGCCAGTCTCCGCGTTTGTATGACCAGGGCCCTGGCCCTGAGGTAGACCTCTGCTCGAAGAAGGGAACACCTGCTGTGATCGTGACCACTACGGCCGAGCGGCTCCTGGCCGCAGAGCACTGGCTCCTGTCCGCGGCCTTAGACCGCGACCAGGCCCGGTCGGCCTGGGCGGAAGACGGCGACGCGACGCTGATGTGCGGAGCCATTTTCTCGGCTGTCCGTCTAGGGCCTGGAGACGTGCTCGGAGTGCCCCGGCCGGGGGCGAGGGAGCGGCGCGGGCACCGGGGCTACTGGTCGGCGCCGATGGACTCGGCCGGGGTCCTGTGTACGCCCGCTGCGGTGGCGCAGTTCATCACGGCCGGCATTCCCGGGGCGGGGTCCGGGTGACGATGCCGATCTGTGTGGACTGCGACTTGACCATCGTCGGCCCCGCCGAGCTGGTGGTGACTGGTGACTCCATGTCCGGGGCGCGCCCGGACGCGTATACCCACCCTGCGGGATCCGCGCGCTGCTGCCCCACGGAGCCGAGGAAGCAGGCGTTGCGCCAGGGGCTGGCTGCCCAGCTCCCGATCGTGCGCCGCTCCGTGCCGACGGGCAAGGCAGGGGGCGCCTCGTGATCGCCCTGTCTGCGACGGATGTCCGTACCTGCGAAGCGTGTTGGACAGAGCCAGTGACGGCGGCCCGCCACGTCCCGGAGCCGGTTGAAGACGGGAGTGAGGAGTCCGCCCACCCCGCCCTGACCGTTCGGGACCTGCTCTGTTCTGCCTGCGCTGAGGCGAACTACCCCCGCCGCGTCGACCTCTTCCCGCCCTTCGGGATCTACACCGTGACGGGGCGTCGGGGACCCGTTCCGTCCGCCTGAGCGCGGAGGCCTCAGCGGCACGAGAGGTCCAACCTCCGTCACTCGAAAGGGAGTTATGACCAATCCGAAGAACATCCCGACGAAGCGCTTCAGTCACGTGTCGATCCGTATCGGGCTCGGTGGCGTCCGGGTCCGAGCGGACGGTGACACGGGCTGGGCTGCCTGGCAGGCCCTTGGCCGGGAGCACCCCAGGGTCGCGCAGGCCGTGGCCCTGTACCTCGCGGCCGTGGTCGTCCTGATCTCGGCCGTCTGTACCGCCGTGTTGAGCAGGGGTCTGTGAGCACCGTGGCCCCGCCTGCGCTCGCCGTCCTGGTTCCGCTTTCGGAGGTCAGCGAGCCGGAGGTGGCCTACTACCGTCAGCGGCTAGATGACCCGTCCCTGCTGGAGCGTGCCCTCGGCGTCCAGGTCGAGGGCACGACGTACCTGGCCGTCCCGGCTGGTGGCTGTCGCCGGGGCGGGTTCGTGTCGGTGAGCGAAGTCGTGACCGGCCTGGCTGTGCGCTCGCTCCTCCGTGACCGCCCGGAGTTCCCGGACGTGCGGCTGAGCTGGTCCCCGTACGCCGATACCTGCCACGTCGTCCGGTGGGGTCCGCCTCTCCCGTACGACGACGATCCGGTCGCGGAGGGGCGGTTCTACGGCTACAGGGCCGAGACGATCGCCGCGTTCATGAGGGCGCACGGCCACCTGACCTGATCACCAGCCCCCGGGGGGCGGCGCCGACTCTGTCCCGGGGGGCTGTCCACTGCATCCTTCTACCGTGGAGTACCGCGTGACCGTACGTCCGAGCATCACCGGAGAGCAGGCGGGGGCCTGTGTCGACCGCAGGGGGAGGCAAGGCCGGCTGATCGCCGTCGAGGGCCCGGGTGGCGTCGGGGCGAGTACCGTCACCGCGCTGATCGCCGAGCTGCTGCGCGCTCAAGGCGTCCCCGTGCTCGTGGCCCAGAAGTCAGCAGACGCCTCTCTGGGAGCACTCGCCCGTCAGGGGGCGGAGACGATCCGGCCGGCACTGGACCGGGGGGACGTGGTGCTGTGCGACCGGTACATCGTCTCGTCGCTGGTAGCGCAGCGCATGGACGGGAGCGAGCAGGAGTTCGTCGGGGGCCTCCAGCAGCGCGTGGTTCAGCCGGACTTGGTCATCATGATCACCGCACTGCCGGACGTCCTCGCGGAGCGGGCTACGGCCCGGGGCGCGCACAGCAGCATGGAGTGCGCCCGCTTCGCCGAGGCTGGTCGGTTCCTCCGGAGCCAGGGCGTACGCGTCCTGGACGTGGACGCCTCCCACGTGGACGCCGCGGAGGTGGCTCGTACCGCAGCCGTCGCCATCACTCGAATCGCGAAGGGGCGCCGGTGACGCTGGAGGTCTTCACGCTCAATCTCCAGAGGCATAGACGTGCGACCGCCCCGGCACCGAGGGGAGACGGTGCCGGGGCGGTCGTGTGTCTGCCGCTGAGGGGAGTTAAGCGGCAGGGACGCTCTCCGGCGGGGGGGACGCCTGGAGAACCCGTTGGAGGTCGGCCGTCACGACGCGGAAGCTGCGGCCGGCCCGGAGCACGCTGCACGGGAACCTGTCGTTACGGGCGAGGTGGTACGCGTGCGTCCGCCCGATCCCGAGGGCGCGGGCGGCGGTCTCCACGTCGGTCGTCGGGGGGAGGTCCAGGAGGTCCCGGGTCGTCAGTTCCCTCACGGCTACGTCGATGGTCTGGGTCATTTTGGCGCAACTCCGGGCGTGAATCGGGTGTGCTTGCGTGCTCATTGCGCACTGTACGGCATGGGTTGATACGACTCAACACGCTCTGTACCTTGGGTCATTGTGGAGCAACCGGACTGGGCGCAGCGCGTCAGCAGGGCGATAGGTAGAGAGGTGCGCCGTCACCGCCGCGAGCGCGGGATGAGTGCACAGCAACTCTCTGACGCCTGCGCGGAGTTGGGTGGCGACTTGCCGCGTACGGTCATCTCCAACATCGAGAACGGCCGGCGAAGCAACCTGTCCGTCGCGGACACCACGCTCCTCGCGGCTGCGCTCGGCGTGCCGCCGGTCGCCCTGGTCTATCCCGTCGGGTACGAGGACGAAGTCGAGCACCTCCCCGGCCAGACCGTCAGTCCGCTCCAGGCCGCGGACTGGTGGAACGGCGAGCCTGCCCCGGACGACGGCGCCCTGGCCCTTCTGCGTCGGCACCGGCTGCTGGAGACGAACATCCGCCGCCTCTACAAGAGCCTGTGGGAGCAGAGCATCAGTGACTACCGGTGGCATGGCGAGCCTGGCGGTCCGGAGGCCGACGCGGCGCGGCAGGTCGCCGAGGACATGACGCAGGAGCTCCACGAGCTCCGCGACGAGATCACCCGGCGGGGCTTCGTGCTCCCGCCACTGTCCGGTCTGGATCGGCCGGCCTAGCCAGTCCGGCGGGGAACGACTCCGCCGTATCGCGGGCGCGGTGCGCCCAGTCCTCGACGGAGGGGGATGACTCATGTCCGGATCACGGCGTGCCGGCGGCATCACGAAGCGGTGTGAGTGCCGGGACGAGGCCGGCAAGCGGTTAGGGCTGAAGTGCCCGCAGCTGGCCAAGAAGAACCACGGCAACTACCAGGTGCGCCAGGAGCTGCCCGCCGCTGAGGACGGCACCCGAAGGATCTTCCGGCGCACCGGGTACGACCAGGTGAAGGATGCGCAGAAGGATCTGAACCGCATCGGGTCTCTCCTCGACCTGGCCGACGAGGATGACGAGGAGGCGGCGCGCCGGATCGGCGACCTTCTGATGGTCGTGATGAAGGACCGGGAGAAGATCCCGGACATCACGGAGACGAAGCGGCGCATTGCCGCAGGGGTGCTCGTCACGAGCAAGATGACCATGGCCGATCTGCTGGACGAGTACGTGGAGCTGAAGAAGAAGACGCGGAAGAGGCGTACCGGCAGCGGGTATGAGTCGCACGTGCGCGTGCACCTGCGTCCGGGCCTGGGCCGGTTCCGGGTAGACCGGCTGACCGTTGCCCACTGTCAGGCCTTCTTCGACGACATCGTGGAGCGTAACGAGGTCGTGCTGGCCGAGAACCGGGCGCGCCGTGAGCAGGAGGCGCGGTGTAAGTGGGGGAAGGGCGGCAGGCCGCCGCACGCCGAGGCTGAGCGCCTGGCGGCGGAGCGCGAGAAGCTGGCTGCTATGCCGCCGTACCGGCTGATCACGGGGGCAGCGACCAGGCAGCGGATTCGGGCCACTCTGCGCGGGGCGCTGAACCTGGCGATCCGGAAGCAGCTCATCACGTTCAACGCTGCTCAGTGGGTGGAGCTGGCGTCAGGGAAGCGGCCGAAGCCGCTGATGTGGACGGCGGGCCGCGTGGAGCAGTGGGAGCGCACTGGGGAGAGGCCGAGCCCGGTGATGGTGTGGACGCCGGTGCAGCTCGGTCGCTTCCTGGATGAGGCCGAGCGGTCGAGGCTCTATGCGTTTTTCCACCTGGTCGCGCTGCGGGGGTATCGCCGCGGTGAGGGGGTGGGGCAGGGGTGGGACGAGGTCGACCTTGACGGCGGGTTCATCACCCCGAGCCGAGAGCTGATCGTGGACAACTGGCAAGTTTTCGAGGACAGCCTCAAGACGGAAGAGTCCATGTCGACCATCGCGCTGGACTCGCTGAACGTGGGGGTGCTGCGGGCCCACCGGGCGCGCCAGTTGGCGGAGCGCGATAGCTGGAACCGGCACGCGGCGGCCGAGCGGGCGCAGGGGAAGGATGTGGCGGACTGGGTGGACCTGGGCAAGGTGTTCGTGGAGCCGGACGGTACGTGGCTGCACCCGGAGAAGGTTTCCGACGAGTTCCACCGGATCCGTATCCGGGCCGGGCTGCCTCCCATCAATCTGCGGGACCTGCGGCACATCGCGGCCACGCTGGTGCACGCGGGCGGTGGGGACATCCATGCGGTGGGCAAGACGTTGCGGCACACGACGATCCAGCTGGCATCGGATACGTACACCGAGCTGCTGGCGGAGGTCGACCGGGGTATCGCGGAGGCTGCGGCGGCTCTGGTTCCGAGGGCGCGCAAGGGGGCAGGGAAGGTCCCGGGCGAGCAGTCGGGAGGCGAGGTGTCGATGCAGGTCACATGCCCTCCCTGCTCGCCCGATGCTCGCCCGAACGCCACGTAACTGGGCGCACTGGGTGGCATGAGGGATGCGAGGGGTGACACGGAGAGGGGATGCAGGGTGCCGCTGAGCTGCACCTTTCGGCACGGCGTGAACTGGGCGGCACGGGCCGGACTGGACGGCCTGGCGTGCCAGCGGTCTCATAATCCGTCGGCCGTGGGTTCGAGTCCCACCCGCCCCACCGAGCGTCCCCAGGCAGAATCGTTCTGACCTGGGGATACGCGTTTTGTGGGGGCATTTTGCGTGTGGCGGACGTGTGGCGGACGTGGTTCGTCCCGCACTCAGGGTGGTCTTTGCACGGCTGTGACCTGGGCTTTTACCGTCCCGCGCCGGTGGGGGCGTTGAGAACGATCCCACCCGCCTTGTCGTGGGCTGCCCATGCCTTCGTGCGCGAGTGGGTGGTGATGTCTAGGTCTGATCAGATGCTGGACAGCGTCGTCGCCAGCGACTGGAACCAGGCTCCGTGGGAGAACGGTTCGGGCGGGCTTACCTCCATGCCGAGTTCGGCGGCGGCCAAGGCGTAGTCACCCTCGTCCAGTGGGAGGGCGAGCAGTTCGTGGAGTTCGCCCACGAGGCGTGCGACCAGTTGTGGGTCGGTGGTGGCGGTGTAGTCGGTGACTGCGGCTTCGTGGTCGGGGAACTCGTCGACGATGTCCTGTGAGAACCAGCCGCCGAGCAGTTGCGCGGTCTCGGGGAAGCGCATGTGCCATTCCCAGTGGGTCTGCGGGGAGGACCGCTTCGGCACGTCACCTTCCTCGATGCTCTGCTTCAGGTGGTCGGCCAGCACCGTCAGCCAGTCACCGATCTTCGATTCGGGCATGCCGGTGTCCGGGATCGCGTAGAACTCGCCCAGGCCGAGCCTGACGCGGCCCGGGGGGTTGCGGCTGTACTCGCGCAACTGGCGCTCCGCTTCCGCGATGGCCGAGGGACGGGTGTGCCAGGTGTGGCGGAGGTACGCGTCCAGGGCACGGCTGCGCCGCTCCGGGGTGTCGTCGGCGGGCTGCCCCAGGTATGCGCGCATGACCTGGTCCAGCTCGCCGTAGCGGCGGTCGTGTTCGAGGGGCTTCATGGGCATGTGCGTGCGATCCCTAGAGGTAGAACGGGACGGTCGTGTGGACGACGAAGCCGTGCGGTTTCGACGGCTCACGGCGCAGCACCACGCGTGCCGCGCGGACATCGATGGGCCCGCGTCCGGCCATCAGCTCGGCCTCCAGCTGTACCCGTCCCACGGGTTCCTCTCGGGAGGGCCAGGCGGCCTCGATGGTAAGGCGGGACCGGGTGTTCTGGGCGAGCCAGCGGTGAATGGCCTGCTCGTTGGCGGTCACCACCTGCTGGGTGGCCCACTTGGCGGTCTCCCGGTCGGGGTACGTTGCGGATCTCGTCAGCAATGCTCACCTTCCTCCAAGGCGCCGGGAACGGTTGTTCCTGGTACCTGAGCGTGTTCTCAGTTTGCGTTGAAAGACCAGAAGACTCCGACCTCGTCCGTGCTCACGGCGATCAGTCCGAGATCCATGACGTGGTCGGTGAAGGCGCGGCCGCCGGCAAGTTCTCCGGCGAGGAAGTCCGGCGACGTGGAGGTCCGGGCCAGGTCGGACGACGTACGAAAGTCGGCGTCGGCACCAAAACGGCTGAGTACCGAGCAGGCGTCGGCCATGACATCGTCCCGGTCGGCACGCGTCCGCACGGGGCGTGCTTCGAAGAACCACTCCTGGGTCAGAGAGGCGAGTAGCGCGGCGGCGGCAGAGGCCGTGACAGGATACGTCCAGGCGTGCACCTGCTCAGCCGTGAGCGGCAGGAACGGATAGGAAGGACGGATGTTCTCCCGTCCCTTCTTGTCGATCTGCCACTCCAGTGACTGCAGGCCCCGGGGGTCGGTGACCGAGCGGTCCATGACATCCAGGACATCTCTTCCCCAGTCGTCGTGCCGTCGGGGTCCAGTCCTCGCGAAGGCGTACACGTCGTCCAGAAGCCGCTCCAGAGCGGCCTCCCAGACAGTGTTGTCGATCGGGTTCATTCGGCTTCCGTCGGTCACGGGGCGGGCATGGATGTGTAAATGATGTAGGGCGGATCGAGCCTGGAATCGTACTTCAGGATCGTCTTCACGTTTTTGACGTCGACCGCCTTCGCATCGAGCCCGTGGTCCTTGTACCCGGTCCCGGGAATGGTGTTGCCCGACCCGCCCGGATCAGGAGTGGGCTGCTTGGACACGTACCGGCCACTCACGTCACCGTCCGGGGCCGGGCTCGTGAACGCCTGCGTCTTCCCCTCTGGAGGATTGGTGGCCAGCCACGTGTCGATCTCGGACTGTCTGGCCCGCAGATTGTGTTCCGTCAGCCGCTGCGCGTCGGCCATGTCTTTGAAGGACGACGAGCCGCCGATCATGGGCTTGCGCTGCTCAGGCCAGTTGTTGTTGTCGTCGGCCTGGTCGCGCAATCGTTGGGCGAGCTGCTCGTCGGTCTTGCCGACGTGCTTGTCCAGGGTGTGACCGCCGCCCAGGTACTCGTTGCTCGCCAAGTTGAAGGTGTGATTGCCGCTGGAGCCAGCTTCAGTCCACCGCTGCTCGTGTCTGAACTCCTCCAGGGCCCGGGCCCCGAAGCCATGCGCACGGGCGACGCCGGCCTCGAACTTGGGGGCGCTGCGGTACGCCTCGTCCAGCGGCCCTTCCAGTGCCGTCATCCGGGTGGTCAGGCCGTCCAGGATGCCGGTGTATTTGGCGACGATCCCGTTCAGCTTGCCGGTGTCCAGGTTCAGTACCGTCCTGACATCGAACGACAGGAGCAGGCCGGCGCCGCTGCCGAGGAGAGAAGTGGCGGCACCGAGCGCGCTCTTGAGGTCTTTGGGCTTGGCCAGGTCCTCGATGATGTCCTTGGCGGCTTTCCACATGGCGCGGTCGAGCTCGTCCTTGACGTCGCGGTTCAGGTCGACGGCGGCTTCCGCGTACTCGCGGAGGATGGTGGCGATGTCATCGGCCGTGTCCTTGAGTACGGCCAGGACGGGCTGACTGCCCGTGGGGACGCGTGGCGTGCCGCGGCCGGAGTTGGCGGTCTGCGCCCACTGGTAGCCGTGCTGTTGCTGCCCCCAGGCCGTTCCTCCCCACAGAGCGCTGCAGAAGGTCCGCATCGCGGCCTCCCACTCGGCCTGCTGGTGGTTGGTGATGGCCCCGACGGCCTGGGTGAGCTGGTCCGCTCCCAGCGACGCGGTGATGGAGACGCTCATCCAGCTGCGGCAGAGGGAGTTGAGGTAGTGCTGTTCCGGATAGGGGTAGACGTCTGCCACCCTGCCGACCCGGAACACGTTCTTGCACAGTGGATGGAGGAGGTCCCGGACGATTTCGGGTATGCCCTCCATCAGGCCGCGCAGGATGTCGTCGCCGCCGTCGTCGTCGCCCCACTTGATGTCGGGGATGGAGCCGAGGTTCGGGGCTTTGTCGATGACCGCGGGCCGGGGGCGCTGCTCGGCAGTCCTGTCGGGCTTGGGGTGGGCAGCGACGTCGGCCTTCGTGTAGGCGTTGGCCGTCTCGGTGAACCCGACTGCCACACCGCCGACGCTGAGTACGGACCGGCCCCAGACCTCCAGCCAGCGGTCACCGATCCTTTTGTACGCCTGGGCGAACTTCCGGGCCTCGGTGCCTGCGCCTCCTGCATCGGGGTACTTGCCCAGTTCCTCCAGAAGCCTCTTCGCGCCGCGTACCAGAAAGTCCTGTTGTACGGCGACGCGGCCGGAGGCCGACCAGAGGTCGCTCGGCTTGACGTCGATGGTGCCGTTGCCACCCGGCGGCTGGGCAGGGGTGGAGGGCCCGGCCATCAGGCACCGCCTCCCCAGCCCTCGAGAACGGACCTGTTGGCCGAGGCGTAGCTGAGGTGCCCCTTGACCACGACCTCGTGGAGCCAGGCTTGGGTGGCCTTGAGGTCATCGGCCGAGCGTCCCCATTTGTCCAACTCGTCGATGAAGACCTCGCGTGCTTCACCGTCCCAGCTCAGTACGGCATGGGTAGCTCGCTCGTACAGGATGTCCAGCTTCTTGTTCAGGGCCCGGAGGATGACCTCCAGATCCCCTGAGAGGCGGTGCAGGGTGGCGAAATCGACGGTGATCCGGTCTTCGTCCGGCATGGTGCTGATCCCCCGTGGTTCAGACGTCCAGAAAGTTGGGATCCGATGCAGATACCGGCCCGGGCACCTTGACGGCGCGGCGCCCGGTCAACCACTCAGGTATCCGGTTCGGCATTCGTATTCTGGGCCTTGTCCGCGGCGCTGTTCGTCCGCGTGTTCTAGGCGTGGGTACTCACTTTAAGCTCCATCCGGAGGGTCGCGTGTATTTCTCGCCAGTGACTGAGGAGGGGGCAACCGCGGCATGTTGACTCAACGGGTCCCCGCTCCAGGTTCGGTCGTGCCCGTGGTGTGATTCGGCTGAATGTGATGGCTTCGGGGGCCACCCAAGATCGGCATCGTGGTCGGCCGACGCGAAGCTTGGGAACGCCGGTCGCAAGTTTTCCTGGCGGATGCGATCTGCCGGGCCGGATCGAGGGCGGCTCGAGCCGCACGGGAGGGAGGGTTGGGCCGACTCCTCTGTTGACGGCTGTAGGTTTTCTGCACGTTCGCACGTCGGTGGACAAAGCAGCCCTTTCACCCTCGGCATGCCATCGCTGACCACACACGAGCTCGGTAAGGTGGGTATGCGACTGCCGCACAAGCCCGAAGAAGGAGGGTGGCATGGGCGACGAGCCTAAACTCGCTTACACATCCAGTGAGTTGAGCAAGCTAGCGGACGATCTGGATGACATGCAGGAGTACCTTGGCAAGCAGGTCAAACGCATGGACGAGGTCGTCGACAGTATCGAGGTCGGCTGGCGCGGTCCCACAGCCAATGCCTACCGAGCTCTCCATCGCGACGCCGCACTGGATGCCGTTCGCATTCAGCAGACCATGCAACTGCTCGCGCTGGGTGTCCGTCTGAGCGAAGACGGTTTCACGAAGCAAGAACTCGAGACCCTCGAACAGTTCCGCAGGGTCCAAGTGGACGTCGATATCGAGGCAGAAGCCGACGCCCTCTCCACACCGGCGGTACCTCCCAGCCGCCTGAACGATTTCTGAGCTCTTTCAGCGAGGCCGTCGACCGGGTGAAGCCGTTGAGGTGTTGCAGCACACGAGGGTTCCGCGCTGCTGAGAGAGGTGTACGACATCTCGTTCTGCCGACGTAGGAGTCCCGTCGGGTTCCTGCCCTGCAGTCGCCCTGCCCCATGCTCCGGTGGAATGGTTCGCCAGGCTCTTCGTCGCTCGCGAGGATGACCGTCGACGGCTACAGAACGTCACCGCATACGGTGGGCGCTGGCGAGCTGGAGGGGCTATGGAAGCCCCTCACTGCTCCGACGTGATCTGTTGGCCCTCCCAGCCGGACCCCCCTCTACTTCCGCAGGGCAGAAGTGGTGCTGAGCGCAACGACACGGGTGTGGCGAACGCCTAACCGATCCCCATTCGAGGGGGATCGAGGGGGGTGCAGCCGGATGCAAACGGGTGGCTATGTCCGTTGTTTCGGTATCGTCGCAGGTGAGAGGCGTCACTCCTATGGGTTCGAGTCCCACCCGCCCCACCGAGCGTCCCCAGGCAGAATCGTTCTGACCTGGGGATACGCGTTTTCCGGAACGAGACTGACCAGCTCACGCGCGTTTGCGGGGGCCTCGGTCCAGCTGAGGCCCTGCGTGACGTTCTGCTCTCCTTCTGGAAGTCCGGTCCCCACCTGGTCGGTCAGGGGATCGGGGCCGGGAGAACCGCCGTGGCGTGTGCCCAGGCTGCGTCGAACTGGCGCAGAGCGGCGTCGTAGAGAGTGCCGGGCGCTCGGGCGTGCAGACATGGAGAGTCCTGCTGTGTGCTGACGCGTTGGAGCAAGTGAGGTAGGCGGCGCGGTCCGTCGCGATCACACGGCAGGTGTTCGGCCGGCGGCGTCCGCGTGGACCGTCGCCACGCGACAGCCGGGCCGTCAGCCTGGCCACCACCACCAGCTCGGCCGGTCGAAAGGCTTCCGTGAGGAACTGACGGGCCATCACGACGGATCGAGCTGGGGCTGGGACAGGGGCAGGCTGGGTGCGTGGCGTGTGGGCCGGGTCAGGCCTCGCTCAGCTTCTTCCTGACGTGGTCGGCCGTGTACCGGGCGAGGTCGGTGACGTCCTCGGGCTGTTTCGCGCCGGCCGAGATGACGACGATCGTCGAACCCACGTGCATGGTCACGTGGGAGGTGTATGTGCCCTCCCACGGTACGAGGACTCCGTGCGAAGCGACGGTCTGATCCGCCCCGGTCCGGATCTCCATGGCCGTCCCGCCCTTGTGTTCCGTTGCCATGCCCTCAAAGGCTGCTTTCGCGTTCTCGGCCGTGTCGAAGGCGACGATGCCGACGCCCGCGATGAGGCCGTGACCGGTTGGCTGGATCTCCACGCCCTCCAGGCCTGTAGCCCCCCTTGCCACGAAGCCGGGACACTTCGTACCCGACTCGTTCCGGCAGCGGTTCTCCCCTGCGGCGAAATCCTCCATCGAGGGCGCGTGGCGCAACATCCAGCCGTCGGGAAGGGTTCTCTCGGACAGCAGCGCCTGTCTGACCCCCTCCTCCGACAGCGGCTTGCTCTCGCTGCCGCATGCCGTCAGCCCGCACACCGCGATGGTTGCGAGCGCCGCAGCGCGTATGCCGTACTTCACCGTCATCCCCAAGCTCCCGCGTGATCACTTCCGGGGCCATTCAACGTGACGGTCGGTCGGATGGGCAGGCATTTCCCGGGGCCGCCCTGTGGCACCTCTTCCGTACGCCAGGGGCGTCGCGGCCCTGAGCAGGCCACATCGCCGCCGGTCTGCCCGGTCCTGGGGCTGCCCGCCCCTCACGGTGGCCCTCAGTCGCCGCGGCCTCGTCCGCTCCAGCCCGTGACGGAGCATCCCTCCAGGCGTCAGGGAGCCCTGGTCAGGGCGAGGACGACATTGTGGCCTCCGAAGCCGAAGGAATGGCTGACGGCTACGCGGATGTCCTGCCGACGCGACCGCTTGGTCACGCAGTCGATGTCGAACTCCGGTGCCGGCGCTTGCAGGTTGGCGATCGGGGGCACCGTGCGGTGCTCGACGGTGAGCACGGTCAGCGCCGCCTCGACGGCTCCTGCCGCGCCCAGGCTGTGGCCCAGCACGCCCTTGGGCGCGGTGACGCTGGGGCGGTGGGGCAGTACGCGGGCGATCAGCGCCGCCTCCCCGGCGTCGTTGAGCGGGGTGGAGGTGCCGTGGGCGTTGACGTGGTCGACATCCTGTGCGGCCAGGCCCGCCTGGGCCAGCGCGGTGCGCAGGGCTGACTCGGCGCCGGTGGTCCCTGGGTCCGGGGCGGTGGGGTGGTGTGCGTCCGAGGTGCTGCCGCAGCCCACCAGCCGGGCGCGGGAGCGGGCGCCGCGAGCGGCGGCGTGCTCCTCGCGTTCCAGGACCAGGACGCCCGCGCCTTCTCCCATGACGAAACCGTCACGGTCGGCGGCGAAGGGCCGGGATGCCGAGGTGACCGCGTCGACGCGCCGGGACAGGGCGCCCAGGCGCCAGAAGCCGGTCACCGCCGTGCGGCTGGTCGCCGCTTCCGTGCCTCCGGCCACCGCGACATCGCACTGGCCCGAGACCAGGAGGTCGCGGGCCACGGCGATGGCGCTGGCGCCGGAGGCGCAGGCGGAGGCCGGAGCGAGGCTGGGGCCGTGGGCCTTGAGGTCGATGGAGACCTCGCCGGCCGCCATGTTCGGGATGAGCTGGGGGATGGTGAGCGCCGAGACCATGTCGGCGCCCAACTCCTCCAGGCGCCGGGCCTGTTCCTCGTGCGTCGCCACTGCTCCGAGTCCGCAGCCGATGACGACGGCGACCCGGTCGCCGTCCCAGGACCGGGGATCGAGGCCGGCGTCGCGTACGGCGTCGCGGGCGGCGAGCACCGCGAGTTTCGCGTTCCGCGACATACGCCAGGAGGCGCGCCCGATGCGCTGGTCCAGCTCGTCGGCCGAGTGGGGGACACGGCAGGAGAAGTCCACGGGCAGGCCGGTGAGCGCCGGATCGGGGGCCGCGGTGCTCACGCCGCGACAGACCGCGCTCCAGGTGGCGTCGGCGTCGCCTCCGGCCGGGGTCACCAGACCGAGACCGGTGATGGCGACGGGCGCGGTCATGAGGGTGTCACCGTCCTCGGGCCGGCCGCGACCAGCGCGTCGAGGTGGTCGGCGACCTCGGCGACGGTCCTGCCGAGTACGGCGTACTCGTTGCTGATCCTGACCGCGAAGCGCTCGTGCAGGATGAGCACCATCTCTGTCAGGGCCATGGAGTCCAGGCCCAGTTGCTCCAGCGTCGCCTCGGGGTGCACGGCATCGTCCGGGACCCGGAGGGAGCCGGTCAGGACGGAACGGAGGGTGTCGTAGGTTTCGGGCACGGTGTGTCCTTGCTGTCGTCGGAGGCGGACGGGGCGGTCCGGGCGAGTTCCGCGAGGCCGGCCTCGAATCCGATCGGGGGTTCGAAGGACAGCTCGCGGCGCGCCGCGGTGAGGTCGAAGTAGTGCGGTTGCAGCAGTTCCGCCACCAGGAAGCGGCTCAGCGCCAGGGTGCGCGGGCTGCGGACCGTGCGCAGGTACGTGTCGCTGAGCGCGGCCGCGGCCGTGGCCAGGCGGGGTGGGACGGCGCACCAGCGGGCGTCGATGCCCGCGGCCCGCAGGAAGTGGTGGACGATCTCGCGCAGGGGGCGTGGCTCGCCCTGGCTGATGAAGTAGGCGCGGCCGCCGGCCTCGGGTGACCGCCGCAGATGGTCCAGGGCGAGCAGGTGGGCGTGGGCGGCGGTGCGGAGATGGGTGGTGTCCACGAGGTTGCTGCCGTCGCCCGGCATCAGCAGGCGCCCGGCCCGCACGGCGCGCGCCAGGGCGGGGACGAAGTGGGGGTCGCCCGGACCCCAGATGATGTGCGGGCGCAGCGAGACCGTGGCCAGCTCCGGACCGTGGGCCGCGAGGACCGAGGCCTCGGCCATGGCCTTGGTCTGCGGATAGGCGGCCAGATGGCCGGGAGGGCGAGGGAGGTCCTCGGTGACGCCCTCCAGGCCACCGGGCCGGAAGGCGACGCTGGCGGTCGAGGTGTGGACGAGCGTGCGCACCCGGTGGGCCCGGCACTGTTCGATGACGTTGAGGGTGCCGACGACATTGGTGGCCCGGTAGAGCCGCATCGGACCGCTGACCCCGGCCAGAGCGGCGTTGTGGATGACGGCGTCACACCCCGCGACCGCGCGGGAGACGGCGCTCGCATCGGCGAGATCCCCCAGGTGCTGGGCGACTTCCAGCCGTTCCAGGGCGGCGCTGGGGCGGCGGCCCAGGGAGGACGTGGTGATGCCGCGTGCCGTCAGCCGGCGGCAGATCTCCAGCCCCAGGAACCCGCTTCCTCCGGTGACCAGTACCTTCATCGAGCCCTCCCGCGCAGGCGCCCGGCGGCCCAGCCCGCCAGCCGTGGACGGTCGATCTTGGAGTTGTGCCGGGGATCGGTGGGAAAGCCGGGATGGGGGAGCACGACCTCGATGCGATGCCCCTCCGGGTGGCCCTTCAGGGCGGTGCGTACGGCTGCCAGGGCCGCGGCCGGGGAGATCGAGGGCAGGGGCTCCACGCACAGGACGGGCCGTTGGCGTACGGCCGTGCCGACGCCGACCAGAGCGGTGCGCCGGACGCCGGGAGCGGTGTCGGCCACGGTCTCGACGTCCTCGGTGGTCAGCGTGAAGCCGGCGCCGGTGACCAGGTGCGCCTTGCGGCCGAGGAACCACAGCCGGCCCTCGTCGTCGAGGCGGCCGAGGTCTCCGGTGCGGTGCAGTACGCCGTCACCGACGGCGCTCTTCGTGGCGGCGTCCGCGTCGGGGCGTCCGTGGTAGGCGGGGCTGACGGTGGGGCCGGCGACGGCGATCTCGCCGAGCCCGGTGGGGTCCGCGTCCAGGATCCGGGGCCGTACGCCGGGCAGCGGCCGGCCCAGACACGTACCGGTCTGGCCGGCGGGCGGCTGGATGCGTGCGGCCCGCAGTTCGTGGTCGTCGATCGCCGATACGGGCAGGCATTCGGTCGCGCCGTAGACGCTGAGGATCTCGGTGTCGTCCGGCACGGCCTTGCGCAACGCCTCGGCGAGGTGGAGGCGTAACGGGGCACCGAAGGAGAGGATCTGCCGGACCGAGGGCAGGGCGATGCCGTGGCGGAGGCAGTGACGGGCGATCAGGGTGAGCACGGCGGGCGAGGCGATGATCCTGGTGACCCGGTGCCGCAGGATCGGCTCGACGAGTTCCCTCGGCGGTGTGCGTGCCGGGGACAGGTGGTTCACGGCCGGGACGAGCGTGGTCAGGCCCAGGAGCGGGCCGAGCATCGCGACCGGAAGGAACCCGGCGAGGAGTACGTCCTCGGGCCGGGGGTCCAGCAGCGTGGTGAGCGCGTCGAGTTGTCCCGCCAGGGTGGCGTAGCGGTACTCCGCGCCTTTGGGACGCCCGGTGGAACCGGACGTGAAGGCGATGATGGCCAGCTCGTCCCCGTCGGGCTCCTGCGGTCGCAGGGGCGGGAGGCCGCCGCCCGGGGCCCGGGTCTCCAGGCGCCGGCCCGGAGCGAGCGGCAGCCGGCCGGTGACCAGGGGGATACGGATGTGGGGGCGGCCCCACCCCAGGACCTGGCGCCCGAGCTGGGCCAGCGGTTCGCCGATGAAGACGTCCGGTGCGATGTCCCGCAGACAGCGGCGGACCTCGGCGCGTGGCTCGATCAGGACGGGTACGGCGCCGAGGGAGCACAGGGCGTACACGACGGCGGTGAGGTCGTACGCGTCGCGCGTCATCACGACGGCCTTGTGGCCGGGACGGACACCGGCCTGGTGCAGGGCCTGCACGAGGCTGTGGCAGCCCCGCACCAGGTGGCCGCGGTCGGTGGTCCGGGAGGTCCCCTTACGGCAGCGGATGAGCGCGGGGGCGTCGGGCTGGTCGGCCAGGCGGGCGATGACGCCCGGAGCGGTCACGGTCATCGGGGTCCTTGCAGGAAGTCGCGGATGAGGCCCCCGAGTTCGTCCGCGGCGTCCTCCATCACGAAGTGTCCGGCCTCGGGGAACCGGTGGACGGCCGCGTGGGGACAGCGGCGGGCCCACTCCTCCAGCACCTGCGGGGTGAACACCGGATCGCGCATGCCCCAGCCGATGAGCATGGGCAGTGCGGTCGGAGCGGGATCGGCGCCGGAGGGGTCGAGCAGCCGCCACACGGGATCGTCGTTGTCACGCGGGATGGCACGGACGGCGTCGGTGACGGCCCGCCGCTCGGAGCGCCTGGCGTAGGGGCGCAGGAAGGCACGGCGCTCGGCCGGCCGCAGCGGGTGGTGGACTCCGGCGCGCACGGCGGTGCGTGCGAAGCCGTTGGTGAGGTGCACGGCGTCGGCCACCAGCGGGTGGTCGCGGATCCAGCGCAGGTAGAACGGCACCCGGAAGCCGCCGGGCCAGGGGAAGGCCACGGTGTTGCAGATCACCAGACGGTCCACGACCCCGGGGTTTCGCAGGGCCCAGGCGATGCCGAGCGGACCGCCCCAGTCGTGCAGGACGAGCGTCCAGCCCCGCTCGGGCAGCCCCTCGTTCCGTACCAGGTGCTCGTGGAGGAGGTCCAGGTGTTCCAGCTGGACACGGTAGGGATCCGGGACTCCGGCGGCCGGCCTCAGATGCCGGGACAGGCCGAAGCCGGGCAGGTCCGGCGCCAGGCAACGGGCGTGCGGGGAGAGCCGGTCGAGCAGCTTGCGCCACGCGTAGCTCCATGACGGATTGCCGTGCAGGAACAGCGCCGGCTCCCCGGAGCCGAGGTCGAGGTAGTGCTGCCCGGTGGCCGGCACCCGCCGCCAGTGCCGGGGCGCGGGGTAGCCCGGCAGCAGCCGTTCCAGCGCCGTGGCGCGGTCCGTCGCGGTGAGTGCCGGTCCACGGCCGGCCTGTGTGCTCACCATCGGACCAGAGCCAGACCGAAACTGAAGCCGCTGGCCAGACCGATCATCGCCACGGTGTCCCCGGCCTCGACGCGGTCGGCCTCGCGCGCCTTGACCAGTTGCAGGGGGAGCGAGGCCGCCGCGCAGTTGCCGTGCTCGGCCACCGCGGGCATGCACACGCTCTCGGGTAGGGAGAACGCGTCGAGCATCTGCCGGTACTGCGGCATGGCGATCTGGTGGAAGGCGACGAAGGAGCCGGCGCGTGCCGCGGCGAGTTCCTCGCCGGCCACGGCGAGGACCCCGGGGAGCACGTCGAGCAAGCTCTGGCGCAGGTCCCCGTTGAGCCGCAGCGTGGTGTGGTCGTCGTGGACGGAGCGCTGGTGCATGGTTCCGCCGCCGGACACGGTGCAGGCTTCCCAGGCGGCGGAGTTGCTGACGAACCGCATCGCCGTGATGCCTGGGCCGTCCGCGGGCCCGGCGGTGAGCACCATCGCGGCGCCGGCGTCGGAGGCGGTGTAGCCGGGCAGGGCTCTGAGCAGCGCCTGCCGGTCGGGGACGTTCCAGCGCGTCACCAGGGAGCCGACCTCTCCGCAGACGATGAGGACGGTGCGGTAGCGGCCGGTCTCGATGAACGAGGCGGCCGTCTCCATGGCGTTGAGGACGCTGTTGCAGGCGTTCTTCACGTCGAAGACCGGGCAGGTGGCGCCCATCTTGGCGGCCACCAGGTGCGACGTGGCGGGCTCGATCAGGTCCGAGGCGGTGGCGGCGAACAACAGCAGATCGATCTCGTCGATCCGCAGGCCCGCCTCGTCGAGCGCCTGCCGGGCGGCGGCCACGGCGAGGTCGGAGGCGTCCTGGCCCTCTCCTCGCACATGGACGCCGCGCACTCCGGTGAGATCTTCGAGTAGGCCAGGTGGCGGTGCGTAGGCTCCGCTCTTCGCGATCTTCTCGCGGATCTCGTCCATGGTTCGGTAACGGGTCGGCACGTGGGCGGCGACGGCTGCGATGCGGGCACGGGCGGGTTCGGGCACCGCGCAACCGTAACGGCGCCGTGTCGCCCGCCGGACCGAAATATGTCCCGCCGACTCCCCTTCACTCTAACGAGTGGTCGGTATTCGCTTTTCCTTTCCGTCATGCCTTTCAATTCCGCCGAAGCCTGAAATTCGGCGTGAAAAGGCGGGAACGTGGCAGAGCAGCAGCGTGAACGGTCCGTGGCGGTAGTGGGCGTCGGATGCCGGCTTCCGGGAGGAATCACCGACCTGGACGGACTGTGGTCCGTGCTGCGTGACGGGCAGGACATGGTCGGTGAGATGCCCGCCGACCGGCTGCCCAGGGACCGGATGGTCGACCCGGGGACCGTACGCCCCGGCCGCAGTTACACCGCCGCCGGAGGGTTCCTCACGGACGTCGCCGCCTTCGACGCCGCCTACTTCGGCATCTCACCCGCCGAGGCGCGGCACATCGACCCGCAGCAGCGGATCCTGCTGGAGATGGCCGCGGAAGCGCTCGACGACGCCGCCATTCCCGCCGAATCGCTGGAAGGTTCGGACACCTGCGTCTACGTCGGGATCTCCGACCCCGCCTACGGCACGACGCTCACCCTGCTGCAGGACCACAAGAGCCCGCACACCATGCCCGGCGCCACACTGTCCATCGCGGCGAACCGGATGTCGTACGCCTTCGACCTGCGCGGGCCCAGCATGGCCATCGACACCGCCTGCTCCTCGGCGCTGGTCGCGGTGGACCGCGCCTGCCGCACCCTGCACGAGGGCTCCAGCCGTGTCGCTCTGGTCGGCGGCGTCAACGTGCTGAGCAGCCCCTACTCCTTCGCCGGATTCTCCTACGCGGGCATGCTGTCGCGGCGCGGACGCTGCTCGGCCTTCTCGGCGGACGCCGACGGCTTCGTCCGCGCGGAAGGCGGCGCGGTGCTCGTCCTCAAGCGGCTCGCGGACGCGGTGGCCGACGGGGACCGCGTCCACGCCGTGCTCGCGGCCACCGGCAACAACACCGACGGCCGCAGCACCGGCATGATCGTGCCCAGCGCCGAGGCCCAGGAGGCGCTGCTGCACGCCGTCTACGCGGAAGCCGGGATCAGCGCGGACGACCTGGTGTACTTCGAGGCCCACGGCACCGGCACCCAGGTCGGGGACCCGGCGGAGGCCGAGGCCATCGGCCGGGCGCTGGCCCGTCACCGGCGGGGCGGCCCCCTGCCGGTCGGGTCGGTGAAGTCCAACCTGGGCCACCTGGAGCCCGCCTCCGGGATGGCGGGCCTGCTCAAAGCGATCCTGGTGCTGCGCCACCGGATCGCGCCCGCCTCGTTGCACGCCCTGCCGCTCAACCCCGCGATCGACTTCGACGGCCTCGGGCTGTCCCCGACGGTCGAGCCGGTCCGGCTGCCCGGGGCGCGAACGGCGGCCGTGGGCGTGAACGCCTTCGGCTTCGGCGGAGCGAACGCCCACGCCGTCCTGACTCCGCCCCCCGCCGCTCCCCAGCCCGAACCGGAGCGGCCCCCGGCCCACCGCCCGCTGCCGCTGGTCGTCTCCGCGCGCTCTCCCAAGGCGCTGAAGCAACTGGCCACCGGGATGGCGGAGCGCCTGCGGGCCACCGGGCCCGAGGAGTTCTACGACCTGGCCCACACCAGCACCGTACGGCGCAGCGCCCATCCGCACCGCGCGGCGGTCCTGGCCGCCGACCCGCAGGACGCCGCCCGGCAGCTGGACCGGCTGGTGGCCGGGGAGCCCGCCCGTGGAGCGATCGTGCGCAGGAACGCGCAGGACGGCACCGTCTTCGTCTTCTCCGGCAACGCCTCGCAGTGGCCGGGCATGGGCGCGGACCTGCTGGAGCACGAGACGGTCTTCCGCACCGCCGTGGAGGAGGCCGACGCCGCCCTCGCCCCGCACCTGGGCTGGTCGGTGGCCAAGGAACTGGCGTACCCCTCGCCGCACTCCTGGCAGCGTACCGAGATCGCCCAGCCCGCCCTGTTCGCCGTACAGGTCGGCCTGACCGCGTTGCTGGCCTCCCACGGGCTGCGGCCGCGGGCGGTGGTCGGGCACAGCGTCGGTGAGGTCGCCGCCGCCCACGCCGCCGGGGCCCTGACCCTGCGACAGGCGGCACTGGTCATCGCCGAACGCAGCCGCACCCAGGCCACCACGGCGGGCAGGGGCCGCATGGCCGCCGTCGGGCTGGGCGAGGAACAGGCCCGCGAGGAACTGCTGCGCCACGGCGGCGCGCTGGAGATCGCGGGAATCAACAGCGACCGTGCCGTGACCGTGGCCGGCTCCGCCGACGAACTCGCCTCATGGGGACAGGAGTTGACGGACCGCGGAGTCTTCTTCCGTGAACTGGACCTGGACTACGCCTTCCACAGCCGGGCCATGGACCCCATCGAGGAACCCCTGTGCGTCGCCCTCGAAGGGCTGACCCCCGGCACGGCCCGCATCCCCTTCGTCTCCACCGTCACCGGCACCCCCCTGAGCGGGCCGGAACTGGACGCGCGCTACTGGTGGCGTAACGTCCGCGAACCGGTCCGCTTCGCCGAGGCCGTCACCCACCTCGCCTCCGAAGGCGCCGGCGGTGTGGTCGAGATCGGCCCGCACCCGGTGCTGCGCCCCTACCTGCGCCACACGGACCTCTCCTACGTCGCGACCCTGCACCGGGACGGGGACGGCCTCCGCGAGACCGCGGGGACGGTCGCCGCGCTGCTCGCCGCCGGTACGGCCACCGACTGGCGGTCCCACTTCCCCCGCCCCGGCCGTGTGGCCGAGCTGCCCGCCTACCCGTGGCAGCACGAACGGTACTGGCACGGCACCCCGCACGACCGGATCGCGGGCACCAGCGGCTCGGGCGCGCTCGACCACCCGCTGGTGGGCGAACGGATGCCCGCCCCGCACCCCGTCTGGCACGGCACGGTCGAGCCGCAGCTGGTGCCGTGGCTGGGCGACCACAAGATCGGGGACGACGTCCTCATGCCGGCCGCCGCCTACGTGGAGATGGCCCTGAGCGCCGGCCTGCGTGCCATGGAGCGCCCGGTCGAGGTACGCCACCTGGAGATCGGCCGTCCACTGGCCGTGCCCTGGCCGGACCCGACACCGACCGCCCTTCAGACGGCCGTCACCCCCGATGACGGCGCCCTGACCATCAGCGTCCGCGAGGAACACGGCGGCGAGTGCCGGCCCGTCGTACGGGCCCAGGTGCGCACCCTGCTCGGCACGGCGCCGTCTCCCCTCGACATCGACGCTCTGCGAGCACGCTGCGCCAAGGGCCTCGGCGGGGCGGACTTCTACCGGACGTGCCACCGCATCGGACTGAAGTGCGGGCCGGACTTCCAGCTCATCGAGCACCTGGACATCGGCGAGGAGGAGGTGCTGGTCTCCTACCGGCTCCAGCACCCCGCCGACGCCTACACCGCCCACCCGGTACTTCTCGACGCACCGTTGCAGGCCACCGTGGCCCTGTCCGAACTCACGGCGGAATCCGCCGGCTTCCTGCCGACGGTGTTCGGGTCCGTACGCGTATGGCGCACCCCCGCGACCGCCGGAGTCGTGCACCTGCGCCGTCGCAGCCGCAGCGCCAACGAGATCTGCTGGGACATCACCTACGCCGACGCCGACGGCACGGTCACCGCCGAGATCGACGGTTGCCGTACCCGCCGCGGTGGCATGACGGAACACTTCCCCCTGGCCGTCCAGCGCACCGTCCTGCGGGCCGCCCCGCACCCGGGCGCACCCGCGCCTGCCACCCCGCTCCCCGGTCCCGCCGAGGTGGCGGGCACGGCCGGGCCCGCCATCGCCGCCGCGCGCGCCGCCCTGGACGACAGCGGCCACCACCGGTTCGTCGCCGCGGCCGAACAGACCGGAGCCCACTGCTGGGCCGGGGCGCTGTACGGCCTGCTCGCCGACCCGGCGGCCCCGTTCTCGACGCGCGACCTGGTGAGCGGAGGCCTCCAGCCCCAGCACCGCCGCCTGGTGCGGCTGATGATGCCCCTGCTGGTCGAGCACGGCCTCGCCCGGCCGGTCGGGGAGACCTGGCAGCTGACCGGAGCCGAGATCCGCCCCGCGACACTGCTGCGCGGCCTCGTGGAGGACCACCCCGCGTTCGGATCGGACACCCTGCTCCTCAACCGGCACCTGCGCCACCTGGAGGAACTGCTGCGGGGAGACGTCGACGCGCACGAGCTCCTGCCACCGGCGGACAGCGCCTACGACCAGCTCCGCGAGACCGGCCCGGCCCACCGCTTCACCCACCGTGCCGTACAGGCCCTGCTCGGCTCCATCGTCGCCCGGTGGCCCGCCGACCGTCCGCTGCACGTCCTGGAGGTCGGTGCGACCACCGGGGCCCTGACGGCCGCCGTGCTGCCCCTGCTGCCGGCCGACCGGACCCGCTACACCTGCGCGGCCACCACCGGCACCGGCCTCGCCCGCGCCGAACACCGCTTCGCCGCCCACGACTTCGTCGACTACCGCCTCCTGGACCTGAACACCGACCCGAGCGGCCAGGGCCTGCCCCGAGCCGGGTTCGACCTCGTCCTGGCCGGGGACGCCGTGCACGCCACCCACGATGTCGCCGCGACGCTGCGGCGCCTGCACACCCTGTTGGCCCCCGGCGGGCACCTGCTGGCCACCGAGGAGCACCACGCTCAGCTACAGGCCCTGCTGTTCGGCACGGTGGAGGAGTTCTGGGAGCGCGGCGACCACACCCTGCGCCCCGTCTCCCGCATCCTCGCCCGCGACCAGTGGGTGCCGCTGCTGCGCCGGTGCGGCTTCCCCGACCCGGTGCAGACCGGACCCGAGGACCGTTCCGTCCTCCTCGCCGCGGCTTCCCCCGGCGAGACCGGCGAGACCGGCGAGGCCGCCGAGACCGCCGACACCGGCGAGACCGCCGACACCGCCGACACCGAGGCCCCGGCACCGGCCCCCGGCGTCTCCTGGATCGTCGCCGTCGAGGACGACACCGAGAGGCCGACCGCACAGGCCCTGGCGGACCTTCTCGGCGAGGCCACCGTCGTCGCCGCGTCCGAGGAGGCCGGCGCCTGGGCCGAAGCGCTCACCACCGACGGCGAGCCGCACATCGTCCTGCTGCTCGCCGAACCCGGGCCGGAGCAGGGCGTCGTCACCCTGACCACCCGTCGCGCGGCCCTCCTGCGCGCCCTGGCCGAGGCCTGCGACGGCCTCCACGGCGGCACCAGCCCCAGGCTGTGGCTGGTCACCCGCCCGACGGGCCTGTTCCCGGCCCCGGAGCAGCCCACGCACCCGCACGACGCGGCCGTCTGGGCCGCCTGCCGCACACTCGCCAACGAGCGCCCCGACCTGCGCGTACGACGCCTCTCCTGGCAGCGCGGCGGTACGACGGCCGCCGACGCACAC
Source organism: Streptomyces sp. NPDC007346 (assembly GCF_040703535.1). NCBI lineage: Bacteria > Bacillati > Actinomycetota > Actinomycetes > Kitasatosporales > Streptomycetaceae > Streptomyces > Streptomyces sp. NPDC007346. The sequence goes on along the minus strand of NZ_JBEYKR010000012.1, from coordinate 5,826 downwards.
CGCCTGGCGGGGGAACTCCTCGCCGCCGACGGCGAGGAGAGCGCTCAGGAGGACGAGATCGTCCTGACCGCGCACGGCCGTTTCGTGCCCCGGCACGTCGAGCACGCGCAGGACGAACCCCCCGCCGCCCCCACCGGCACGCCCTACATCCTGGAAGCCCGCGACCCGAGCCTGCGCCGACGGCTGATCTGGCGGCAGGCCGACATCCCCGAACCCGGGCCGGGGGAGGTGGCCCTCGACATGCGGGCCGTGGCCCTGAACTACCGCGACCCCATGCGGGCCAACGGCCTGCTGCCGCCCGAAGCGGTGGAGAACAGCCCCCTCGGCCGGGGCCTGGGAACGGACGGCGCCGGCATCGTGCGCGCCGTGGGACCGGGCGTGCGGGGCATGAAGCCGGGCGACAGGGTCTGCGGACTCGTGCCCGCGGCCCTCGCCTCCCACGCCACGACCCCCGCCGCCGCCGTCGTCCGCATCCCCGAGGGGATGAGCTTCGCGGAAGCGGCGACCTTCCCCGTAGCGTTCCTGACCGTCCACCACACCCTGGTCAACCAGGCGTTCCTCGGCCGGGGGGAGACCGTACTCGTCCACGGCGGAGCCGGAGCCGTAGGCCTGGCCGTCCTTCAGTGCGCCCGCAACCAGGGCGCCCGGGTCATCGCCACCGCCGGTACGGAGACCAAGCGCGACCTGCTCCGCACGCTCGGCGCCGAACACGTCCTGGACTCCCGCAGCCTGGACTTCGTCCCCCAGGTGCGGGAGCTGACCGGCGGCCGGGGCGTCGACGTCGTGGTGAACTCCCTCAGCGGCGAAGCCATCGCCCACAACCTGGACCTCCTGAGCCCCAACGGACGGTTCATCGAACTCGGCAAGAGGGACATCTACCTCAACAACCCGATGACGCTGCGCCCCTTCCACCACAGCCTCACCTTCACCGCCTTCAACCTCGACGCCGTCATGGAGTCCCCGGCCCTGCGCTCCCGTCTCGTCTCGGTCTTCGACGAGCACGTCAGCCGCGGCTCCTACCGGCCGCTGCCCCACACGACGTACCCCGCCGCCCGTGTCGAGGAGGCCTTCCACCTCCTGCAACACTCCCGGCACACCGGCAAGGTCGTCATCACCTTCGACCCCCTGGACGAACCCGTCCTCGTCGAACCCGCCCCCGGCACCCTCACCCTCGACCACGAGGGCACGTACCTGATCACCGGCGGGCTGAGCGGTCTCGGCGCCGCCACGGCCCTCCGGCTGGCCGACCACGGGGCCCGGCATCTGGCCCTGGTCTCCCGCCGGGGCCCCGACGCTCCCGAGGCCCCCGCCCTGCTCCGGCAGCTCGCCGACCGTGGCGTACACGCCACGGCCCACGCCGCCGACGTCACCGACGAGACGGCACTGCGCCGGGTCATCGAAACCGTGGACGCCACAGGACACCGGCTGCGCGGCATCGTGCACGCGGCCATGCACATGGACGACGCACCGCTCTCCGAACTCACCGACGACCGGTTCGCCGCCGTGCTGGGACCCAAGGCGGCGGGCGCGGCCCTGCTGGAGCGGCTCACCGCCGACCGTGGCCTGGACCTCTTCCTCACCTACTCGTCCGTCTCCGCCACCATCGGCAACCCCGGCCAGAGCGCCTACGCGGCGGCCAACGCCTACCTGGAAGCCCATGCGCGGGCCCGGCACAGCGTCGGCAAGCCGGGTACGGCGCTGGCCTGGGGGCCCATCGGCGAGACCGGCTACGTCGCCCGCAACGGCATGGAGAGGGCCATGTCCGAACGCGGCCTGGAGCCCCTCGCCCCCGCCGAGGCCCTGACGGCCGCCGGCCACCTCGTCGCCGCCGGCACCGATGTCGCCGGGGCGGGACGCTTCCGCTGGGGAACCGCGCGTCACCTCCTGCCGGCTCTGGCCACCCCACGGTTCGCCCGTCTGGTGCCGTCCTCCTCGCTCGCCTCCCCGGACGACCGCGACGAGCTTCTGGGGCGGCTGGCGGGCCTGCCGACGGACGAGGCCGTACGGAAGATCACCGACGCGCTCGGCCATCTCCTCGCCGGAGTCCTGCAGACCGACCAGGCCGACCTGGACCCCGCCCGCCCCGTCACCGACTTCGGACTCGACTCCCTGCTCGGCATGCAGTTCCTCGTCGGCGCCCGTGACCTCTTCGCCGTCCGCCTCGCACCGGCGGACCTGGCCACCGGACGGACCCTGAGCCACTTCGCCCGCCTGGTCCACCAGCGCCTCGACCTTCCGGGGCAGGAGGTCTAGCCGGAGCGCGGGGCCCACGTCACTTCTCGGTCTCCGGGAGTGAGGGGGCGCCCCGTCGGACGGCGGCGCGCGCCGCCGCCCGACGGGGCGCCACTCGGACCACCTGGCGAAGAGCATGGTTCCACGGTGGCCACAGCGCGCAAGACGGCGGCGCGGGGGCCGATAAGCTGCCCGGAACAGCGATTCGGCCGCAAACTGCATGGGGTGGGACAGGGCATGACGAGGCGACAGGTGTGGTGGCGGTGGGGTGCGGCGGTGGTGGCCGTCGCCCTGGTGACCGGGTGCTCGGTGATCGAGGACGCGACATCGCCCGAGCCGGCGGACGGGAAGCCGTCCGCCTCGGCCTCCGCCGGGACCGGCGGCGGCGAGGCGGCCGACGAATCGACCCTGCCGGGCATACCCTCCGAGGGGCAGGCGCGGGAGGAACTGGCCGGGCTGGAAGTGGCCCGGCACGGTTCGATGTCCGGCTACAGCCGGGCGAAGTTCCCCCACTGGGCCGCCCAGGGTGAGTCCTGCGACACCCGGGAGACCGTGCTGGAGCGCGACGGCACCGATGTCGAGCGGGACGCGCAGTGCCGGGCGGTCTCCGGGAAGTGGACCAGCGTGTACGACGACGAGGTCTTCAGCGAGGCCCGGGACCTGGACATCGACCACATGGTGCCCCTCGCCAACGCCTGGCGCTCCGGGGCCAGGACCTGGACGCAGGACAAGCGCAAGGAGTTCGCCAACGACCTGACCCGCCCGCAGCTGCTGGCGGTCTCGGCGTCCTCGAACCGCTCCAAGGGCGACCAGGGGCCGGACCAGTGGCAGCCGCCGTCGAAGGCGTACTGGTGCACCTACGCCCGTGCGTGGGTGTCGGTGAAGGCGGCGTACGAACTCTCGGTGACGGAGGCGGAGAAGGGCATGCTGGACGAGATGCTGGACACCTGTACCTCATGAACGGACACACCTCATGAACGGACCCGAACCGGCACGGCCGCAACAGTTCGTGGACGATGTCGAAGCGGGCCCCGGCGGGGCGATGACCGATGAGGTCGGCGTCGTCACCGGCGAGCTGACCGTCTCCACCGCCCTGCGACCCGACGGGCGCGCCGGTGTCGCCGTCCAGTACACGGGCGCCGAGGAGTGGTACGCCCTCTCCGGCAGCCCCGTGCCGCTGCCTCCCGCCGGGCTGGAGGCCCTGCACCGGGGCATCCTCGACCGCATCCGCCAGGGCGGCGGCGCGCAGGCCGCGCCCTGACGGGACGCCGTAGCCCGGCCCTCCCGTCCGGGGCTTCCCGGCGACGACCACGGCGCTGCTCGTCGGCCGCTCGCGCAGAGGGCCGCCCCGGTCGTCCACCGGCCGGTCGTGGAGCGTGTCCTCCGCGGTGAGGGCGGTGTCGCCGTCGCCCAGGGCCTGCCCGGCCGGCCGGTCGATGCCGTCGGCCGGCCGGACCGCCGGGAACAGGGCGTGACTACCATCCCCTGTGACCGAAACGACCGAGCCGACCTCACGCCGCCCCCGCATATTCGCCGACCTCACGCCGCTCCGTGCCTCGCGCGACTACCGGCGGCTCTGGTTCGGGAACACGGTGTCCTGGATCGGGCAGGGCATGACGGCCCTCGCCGTTTCGCTCCAGGTCTACGACATCACCGGGTCCGCGTTCTCCGTGGGGCTCATCGGGTTCTGCTCGCTCGTGCCGCTCGTCGTGTTCGGGCTCTACGGCGGAGCCGTCGCCGACACCGTCGACCGGCGCAAGCTCGGCCTGTTCAGCGCGGCGGGCTCGTTCTCCCTGGCCCTCGTCCTGATGGCCGCCACCTTCGCGGGCATCGAGAACGTGGGTCTGCTGTACGCGATCGTCGCCCTCCAGGCCGTCTGCTTCGCACTCAACGCACCGGCCCGCTCCTCGATGATCGCCCGGCTGCTGCCGCCCGAACAGCTGCCCGCCGCCAACGCGTTGAGCTCCATGACCAGCACGACGGGCGGGCTCGTCGGGCCGATGCTGGGCGGGCTGATCGTGGGCTGGTGGGGGTACCGCGCCGCGTACACCGTCGACGCCGTCACCTTCACCGCCTCCCTGTACGCGATGTGGCGGCTGCCCTCGATGCTGCCCGACCGGAAGGAGGCCGGGGAGCGGGGGGAGAAGGCGAAGCGGGCCTCCGTACGGGACGGGCTGCGGTTCCTGGCGGGCCGGCCCAACCTGCGGATGACCTTCCTGACCGACCTCTGCGCCATGGTGCTCGCCCACCCCCGGGCGCTCTTCCCGGTCGTCGCCATCGTCTGGTACGGGGGTGACGCCCGGACCACCGGAATGCTCGTCGCCGCCCCCGCGCTCGGGGCGCTCCTCGGCGGCGTGTTCTCCGGATGGCTCGGCCGCATCCGGCTGCACGGCCTCGCCGTCCTGCTGGCCGTCGGCGGCTGGGGCGCCGCCATCGCCGTCTTCGGGCTCACCCGCCACCTCTGGCTCGGGCTGTTCTTCCTGGCGCTCGCCGGGTGCGCCGACACCATTTCCATGGTCTTCCGCAACACCATGCTCCAGGCGGCGGTCCCGGACGACATGCGCGGCCGGCTCCAGGGCGTCTTCATCGTCGTCGTCGCGGGCGGGCCCCGGCTCGGCGACTTCCTGGCCGGTTCGGTCGCCGACCTCACCTCGCCCACCGTGGCCGTCGTCGGCGGAGGCGCCGCCTGCGTCGTCGCGGTGTCCCTGCTCGCCCTGAAGTGGCGCGGCTTCGCCCGCTACGACGCCAGGGACCCACAGCCGTAGGGGCTCGTCCGCTACGGCCCCGGGGCCCGCGGTTGCCGTGCCCCGCCTTCCGCTACGACGCCGGGCCCCGCAGCCGTGGAGCCTCGCCCGGCGAACGGGCGGGGCCCCGGACCGGCGAGGCCGTGGCCCCCTTACGTGACGATCGAGCGCGCGATCCCCAGCTCCACCAGATCCTGCGGCCGCAGGCGGAGCTGGTCGGCGGTGGCGCCGGTCTCCTCCGGGGGCCGCTTGAGGATCGCCGCCGCGAGTTCGGGGGCGATGACGGAGAAGTAACCGTCCGCCGTGACATGGGTGTTGCCCGGCGCCGCGAGCGCCAGCGCACCGCCCGAGCCGCCCTCGCCGATCACCAGCGTCGTCACCGGGACCCGGGCCGCCGCGATCACCGCGAAGACGTCCGCGATGGCCGCGCCCGCGCCCGCCCGTTCCGCCTCGGCGTCGTTGGCGGCGCCCGGGGTGTCGACCAGGGTGAGGACGGGGATGCCGAGCCGGTCCGCGAGCCGGATGGTCCGGGCCGCCGCACGGTACCCGGCGGGGCGGGTCGGGGTCCCGCACTGGGCGACGTACGCCACCGGCCGCCCGTCCGCGCGCAGCCCGAAGCCGCTCAGCAGCCCCGGGTCGCTGCCGCCGCACCTGTCGCCGTGGAGGGGGAGCCGTACGGCGAAGTAGTCGGCCAGATACGCCTCCGCGCGCGGCCGCCCCGCCGCTCGGGCCCGCTCCACCGCCTCCCGCCCGGTCCCCGGCAGCCCGGAGGCGGCGGACGCCTCTGCGCACGGACTTTTCGGTGGCTTCCCAGTCGATGCAGGCATCGGTGATCGACACGCCGTACTGC
>NZ_JBEYKR010000011.1:0-89371 GCF_040703535.1 Streptomyces sp. NPDC007346 | reverse complement strand
ATGTTGGCCAGGGTCGCCAGGGTGTGCGCCAGGTGGTCGCCCAGGGCAGCGGCCATGCGTGGGTCGTTCATCGCCTCGCCGAAGGCGGCAAAGCTCGCCAAGACTCCACGGCTGGAAGGGTCCTGGCGGCCGGACCGTGCGGCCGGTCCCGGCGGTCAGGGCTCCCGGGAGTAGAAGAAGTAGAAGGTGGCCAGGAAGACGCCCACACCGACCGCCAGGCCCAGCACGGTCGACCGCAGCACGCTGGTGTCCGTGAGGCTCACCAGGAAGCCGATCGCGCAGGCGGTCAGCGAGCCGTACGCGAGCGCCCGCAGCCCGTGCGGCAGCGACCGCTGGATCCGGCCCAGCGCCAAGCAGAGGACCGCCAGGGCCGCACCGGAGGCCAGGCCCAGGACGACCTGCCCGCCGGTGCTGGGGCCGCCGTCGCGGCGGATGAACGCGGCGTAGAACCCGTAGATGACGCCGAGCACGAGAGGCAGTGCCCAGGCGAGCGGAGTGTGGCGGCGGGGCCGTGCGTGCGCGCGGGCCCCCTTCCGGCCGGGCATGACTGCGTGTGTGGCCATGGCGACAGCTCCTTCCCTTGCCCCGTCGCGCGCCCCCGCTCCTCCAGGGCACACCCGCCCGCGCGGCCCGGCAACTCGAACGGCGTACGGCCCGGAGCGGTCCGGCCCCGTACGCGATTCCCTGGAGGTGTGCGGACCTCTCCCCCGACGGCCTCGGCGACCTCGGCCCTCTCAGCGGCCTCAGCGGCCCTCGCTGCCGTCCTGATCGTCCTGCTCGCCGCCCTGGTGCCGTTCAGCGCGCTCTCCGCCTGGGCGGACCTGGAGATCGACGACACCGACCGGTACGTCGCCGCCGTCTCCCCGCTCTCCTCCGACCCGGCGGTGCAGGGCACCGTCACGGACCTGATCACCGACGAGGCCATGCGGCAGATCGACCTCGGTCCGCTCCAGGAGACCGTCCGTGACTTCCTGCACGAGACCGTGCGCTCCTTCACCGCCACCGAGGCCTTCCGCACCGCCTGGGACACCGCGAACCGGACCGCCCACGAGGCCGTGACCGCCGCCCTGGACGGCGACAGCGGCGAGGCGGTCACCATCGATCTGGGGCCGGTGATCGAGCAGGTCAAACAGGATCTGGTGCGTCAGGGGGTGCCGTTCGCTGAGCAGATCCCCGTCCAGCGGACGGAGATCACGGTGATCGGCGCGGACCGGGCGGACACCCTCAGGGATTCGTTCCACTGGCTGCGCTACTGCAGCATCTGGCCGGCCATCGCCACGCTGGTCCTCCTCGTCCTGGTGGTGGGCATCGCGACCGTACGGGGCGGGGTCCGGGCCGGGCTGACCGCGACGGCGGCGGTCGGCGCCGGGTTCGTGCTCGGGGCGATCGTGCTGCGGATCCTGGTGGCGGTCGGCCGGAGCCAGGCGCTGGACGAGGTGCCGGGCAGCGACCGGGACGCGGCGGCCGCGGTGGTCGACGCCCTGACCGCCTCGCTGCGGACCACGGTGTGGGTGGTGCTGGTGGTCGGCGCGGTCCTGCTGGTGGGGGCGGTGGCGGCCCGGGTGCTGCTGGGACGCCGCCGCTCCACGTGAAGCGCCCCGCCCCCGTGTTCCAGGTGAAGCGCCCGTCCCCGTGTTTCACGTGAAACACCCGTACTGGCGTTTCACGTGAAACGACGGGACAGAACCCGCACGAGGGACCGCCGCTCGGCTCACAGTTCCGGCGGGCGCCCCTGGAGGCGCTCCATCTCCCTGCGGTCGCGCTTGGTCGGACGGCCCGCGCCCCGGTCCCGTACCGGAACCTGGATCGCGAGCTCGCGCGGCGGCGGGGGCGGGCTGTTGTCGACGAAGCACTCGGCGGCCACCGGCGGACCGACCCGCTTCTTCACGATCTTCGAGACGACGACCACCCGGTCCCGCCCCGCGTGCCGGAGCCGTACCTCGTCGCCGACCCGGACGGCCTGGGCCGGCTTGGCCCGCTCGCCGCCGACCTTCACATGCCCGGCCCGGCAGGCGGCGGCCGCCTGGGCACGGGTCTTCGTCAGCCGGACCGACCAGACCCACACGTCGACCCGGACGCTGCCTTCCGCCTGCGGTGCGTCACCGGAAACCATGGGTCCGACTCTAGTCGGGTGGCCGCGCGGGGCGTCGCCCTTTACCGGCCTGCGGTCAGGGACCGAAGTCGCCGATCACCTCGCTCATGTTGTAGCTGTACAGCTCGCGCTTGCACCCGGGGCAGGAGGAGCTGGGGGCGTGCTCGCTGAGCGACCACAGCTGCGGAGCGAAGCCGTCGCCGCGCCCGTGGGCCAGGGAGAGGTCCTCGGGCCCGTACGACGACTGGAGGATCTTCTCGTTCCCGACGAGCTGGGTGGTCCCGCCGACCGTCGCCGGGGTGGCCTGGAGCAGCCGGCCGTTGCTGTAGGCGTTGGAGCGGTGGAAGTACCACTTCCCCTCGTAGCGCAGGGCTGCCTGGATCTTGTGCCACAGCGTCTCGTTGTCGAACGTGCCGCCGGTCGGCAGACCGAAGGCGCTGTCCGCGGAGGCGACGGTGCCCGGTTTGCCTTCGACGGCGGCGGTGAGCGCGGCCATCGGATACGTACCGACGCGTCCGTTGCTGCTGCCGCCGTTGTTCTTGTTTCAGTCTCGCCCAGGATCAGGTGGTCGGTGCCCGTCCGGTCCAGGGAGAGGAACGACGCCTTGGGGCGGCCGGTGGCATAGCACGGGTTCCCGGAGGAGTCACCGCCGTTCTTCGCCGTGGTGAATTTCAAGGTGGCGACCTGCGGCATGACGTACCGGTAGCCGAAGGAGTACCAGACGTTGCTCTGCCGCCCGATCCGCTTCTTGTCCGTGACGTCGCTCTCCAGGCCGTCCGGTGTCGGGTCGTTCCGGTCGGCGTCGTTGTCCGGGTTGAGGTCCATGATCTTGCGGAGATCGAAGACCCGCATGCCGTTGGCGGTGTCGGCGACGTACAGATAGTTGCCGTACCAGACCATGCCGCCCGCGTGGATGCCGTTCTGTGCCTTGCAGGAGGGGGTCACCGTGCCGGTGCACTTTCCTTCGCTCGCGTGGAGCGCGTCGAAGGAGATGTTGCTCCTGGAGTTCACGTACGGCCAGACCAGCAGTACGTGGCGGTACTTCTGGGTCGCCTGGTTGAAGAAGCTGACCCGGACGCCCTTCTCGTTGCAGGCGTCGGAGACGGAGGGCTGGACACAGTTGTCGCGGCCCGACGCCTGGTCGCTGCGCCCCGGGTTCTTCGCGTCGTACGAGGCCACCGCGATCGGCTCGGAGTTCGACGAGCCCCAGTCCTCGTCCTCCTGGGCGTCGGAGACACCGGTGACGGCCTGCGGGACCCACTCGCTGGACGCGAGGTCGTCGCCCGCCCAGCAGACCCGGTGGTTGACCGCCAGATCGGTGCCGTAGATGGAGGTCTCGCCGCAGGCGTCCTCCCAGCCCGATGTGCGGTTGGCCTGCTCCATCAGGGCGGTGAGGCCCTGCTTGGGCAGCGCGGCGTCCAGCCTGCCGACGAGCCCAGACAGATCGCTGCCGACGGCCAGCTCGAAGTCGCTTTTGAGGGATGCACATCAGGCCCGCACCGGATGGGCACAGGCCTGATGAACGATCGTCCCTGCGGGGGAAGTGGCCCCGCAGGGAGGGCGGACCCATGGGTAAGGCCACGGGCGTCACACCCCGATGTCGCGTCCGTCCTTGCGCCAGACCGCGACGACGGAGGGGCGGACGATCTTGCCGGGGCCGTCGGGCCAGGTGCTCGCCGGCCTCTCCACCGAGGCGCCGTCGACCTCGCCCGGGTGCTGGACGGCGACCAGGACGCGGCGGTCCTGGATGACCGGGCCACAGGTCTCGGCCCCGGTCGGGACCGTGAGGAACTGCTTCAGTTCGCCGCGCCGGTCGCCCTGGGTCGCCACGCCGAACAGCCCGTCGTGCGTGCCGAGCGCGTTGCCGTCCGTGGAGATCCACAGGTTGCCGTGGGCGTCGAACGCCACGTTGTCCGGGCAGGAGATGGGGCTGACGCGGTCCTTGGGGAAGCCGGCGAAGTACGTCGACGGGTCGTCCGGGTCGCCCGCGACGAGGAAGAGCCGCCAGGCGAACCCGTCGCCCGCCGGGTCGTCCCAGTTCTCCGCGAGCTCCAGGATCTGCCCGTGCTTGTTGCCGTTGCGCGGGTTGGCCTCGTCCGCCGGGGCCTTGCCCTCCTTGCCCCGGTCGGAGTTGTTGGTGAGCGCCACGTAGACCCGGCCGGTGCGCGGCGAGGGCTCGACGTCCTCGGGCCGGTCCATCTTGGTGGCGCCGACCTTGTCACCGGCCAGCCGCGTGTAGACGTACACCTCGTCGGCGGTCATGCCCGGCACGTGCGAGGTGGTGCCGGTGGCCAGCGGGATCCAGACGCCGCTGCCGTCGAACTCGCCGTCGGTGGGCAGCTTTCCGGTGCCGTCGATCTCGGCGGCCGGTGAGTCGCCGGTCAGCTTCGCGACGTACAGCGTGCCCTCGTCCAGCAGCGTCAGGTTGTGCTCGCGCGCGGAGCGCGAGTTGCCCTTCTTCATCCGCTTGCTGGAGACGAACTTGTAGAGGTAGTCGAACTTCTCGTCGTCGCCCATGTAGACGACCGGTCGCCCGTCCGAGGTCAGCCGGGGCTCGGCCGCCTCGTGCTTGAACCGGCCCAGCGCGGTCCGCTTGCGCGGGGTGGAGTCCGGGTCGTACGGGTCGAGTTCGACGACCCAGCCGAAGCGGTTGGCCTCGTTCGGCTCCTTCGCCAGGTCGAACCGCCGGTCGTACCGCTCCCACTTGCGCTCGGTGGCGCCGGTGCCGATCCCGTACCGCTTGTGCATGTCGGTGTTGCCGTTGGCGAAGTACTGGTTGAAGTTCTCCTCGCCGTGCAGCGTGGTCCCCCACGGAGTCGTGCCGCCCGCACAGTTGTTGAGGGTGCCGAGCACCTTGCGGCCGGTGCGGTCGGCGGACGTACGCAGCAGGGGGCTGCCCGCGGCCGGTCCGGTGACCCGGAACTCACTCGTCGCGGTGAGCCGGCGGTTCAGCGGGTGGCGGTTGACCGGGCCCAGCTTCCCGGTGCGGTTCTCCTCCTGGACGACGACCACGGAGAGTCCGTGCGCGGCCCAGGCGATCTCCACCTGCTCGCGCGTGGGGTTGGCCGGATCGTAGCCGCGGAACATGAGGTTCTCGTCCGTGTACTCGTGGTTGGCGACCAGGACCTGACGGCCGCGCTCACCGGGGAGCGGGAGGAGGGAGAGGAAGTCGTTGTTGTAACCGAACTGGCCCGCCTGCGCCTTGGCGGACTGCCTGTCCGGGTTGAAGGCGGGCGCCCCGCGCAGGATCGGCTCTCCCCAGCGGATCACCACGTTCTGGCTGTACCCGTCGGGGACGGTGACCTTGTCGTTCCTGTTGGGCGCGACCGGCGAAAACCGCAGGCCCCGGGCGCCGGACGGGGCGGGTTTGTGGGGCGGGCCCGGTTTGTGGCCGTGCCCGGCGAGCGCGACGGCCTCCGCCTGCGGGGCTCCCGGGCCGGTCAGCGCGGCCGTCCCGGCCGCGGCGGCGACCGTCACGACGGCGGCCGCGCGCATCATCGAGCGGCGCGAGACGGCGCGGGCGATGATGTCGCCCGCGTACTCGTTGTCGCTGGTGTTCGGGGTCTCCTTGAAGCAGGCGTCCCCGCAGCGGTACCGGCAGGTCAGCGCGGAACGCCCGCCCGGGTGGGAGCTGAGGAGCGGCAGCAGATTACGCACGTGGATTCCCTCCGTCGGTGTGTCGTGCGTGACGGTAGGTGCGCCCCCACCCGGTCCGAGGGACTCCCGGTGAACGGCCGGTGAAGTCCGGGCCACCGGTGTTCCTTTGGAGCCGTCCGCGAACACGGGCCCGGACTCGGTCCGGGATCGGTTTCGGCTCGGTTGACGCAGGGGTGGGCCGGACCGGCGAACGGCCGGATCCGGCCGCTAACCTTACGTATCCGTCCTGGCCAGGGACGAAATCACCCAGGTCGGACATTCCCCGCACCCAACTCATGCGAAAGGCCTCGCTCATGGGCATTCGGAGCTTGCTGCGTAAGGTGTTCGGCCGCACGGAGCAGGACGAGCCGACCACGGCCACCGTCCCGCCCCAGGCCGAGCGCACCCAGTCCACGGAGCCGGAGCCGAAGACCACTTCGGCGGCCGGGTCCACATCGGAGCCGGAGGCACCGGAGACGGAGACCTCCGAGCCGAAGGCGTCCGAGCCGGAGGTGGCGGACGCGAAGGTGGCGGACGCGAAGACGTCGGTGCCGAAGGCGTCGATCCCGACCCCCGCTTCGCCCGTCGCGAAGGCGACCGGCGGCGACGCCGATGCGGCGGACCTGGTGGCCGCCGCCTTCGACAAGGCCGCCGCCCCGACGACGTCCGCGCCGACCGTCCCCGCGCAGGGCTCGGGCCCGGACGCGGAGCCGGTCGCGGAGACCGTTGCGAAGCCGGAGGCTGCGTCGGTCGCGGAGACCGTTGCCGAGCCGGTCGTCGAGCCGGTCGCGGAGACCGTCACAGAGCCGAAGACCGAGCCGGTCGCTGAGGCCGTTGCCGAGCCGGTCGTCGAGCCGGCCGAGGTTGAAGAGCCCGCCGCCGAGCCGGTCGTCGAGCCGAAGGCGGAGACGGTTGCGGAGACCGTCACGGAGCCTGTTACCGAGCCGGTCGCGGAGCCGAAGACGGAAGCGGTCGCGGAGGCCGCCGCCGAGCCGGTGAAGACGGAAGAGACCGACGCCGAGCCGGTCAAGGTGGAGGAGCCCGCCGCGGAAGCGGTGAAGGCCGCCGAGCCCGTCAAGGCCGAGGAGCCCGCTCCGGCTCCGGCCGCCGAGCCGAAGCCGATCACGATCGACCTCGACCTCGATCTCGCCCCGGAGCCGGCCGAGGCGCCGACGCCGGCGCCCGAGCCGGAAGCGGAGCCGGCCGCAGCCTCCAAGGCCGAGCCCACCCCCGAGCCCGAGCCCGCCCCCGTAGCGGCACAGGCCGAGCCCGAAGCAGCTCAGCCGGAGCCGGAGACGGAAGCAGCCCCCACCCCGGAGGAGGCCGCCCCGGTGGCCTCAGCCCCCGCCGAGGCCACCGCGCCCGCCGAGGCCACCGCGGTCACCGAGCCCTCCAAGGCCCCCGCAGCCAAGCCCGCCACCCCCCTCGCCCGCGTCACCTCGCGCGCGCCCCAGCTCGTCGCCCCGTACAAGGCGGCGCAGGCGGCGCTCAAGGCGCACGGGCTGACCGGGCTGCGCGCCCGCGTCTACCTGGTGCTCGACCGCTCGGGCTCGATGCGGCCGTTCTACAAGGACGGCAGCGCCCAGCACCTGGGCGACCGCACCGTGGCGCTCGCCGCCCACCTGGACGCCGACGCCACCGTGTCCGTCGTCTTCTTCTCGACCGACATCGACGGCACCGGGACGATCGAGCTGGCCGCCCACGAGGGCCGCGTCGACGAGCTGAACGCCGGTCTGGGGCGCCTGGGCCGGACGAACTACCACCGCGCGGTCGAGGAGATCGTGGCCCACCACGAGCAGGCGCAGGACGCCGGACCGGCTCTGGTGATCTTCCAGACGGACGGCCCGCCGGACGCCAGGCAGCTCGCCCGCCAGGCGCTGGCGGACGCGGCGCGCCTGCCGCTGTTCTTCCAGTTCGTCGCGTTCGGCGAGCAGGACGCGAAGGGCTTCGACTTCCTGCGGAAGCTGGACGCCCCCAACGCCGCCTTCTTCCACGCGGGCCCGGCCCCGCGCGAGATCGCGGACGCCGAGCTCTACCGGGAGATCCTCGCCGGACTGCCGGCCTGGATCGCGGCGCGCGAGGCCCGTACCGAGGGCTGACCGACCGGCAGCCGTACGGTCACGGCGAGACCGCCGCCCTCCGGGCCCGGTACCGCCGTGACCGTGCCGCCGTGGGCCACCGCGATGGACCGCACGATCGACAGCCCGAGGCCCGACCCCGGGCCCATCCGGTCGCGCCCCTCGCCCCGCCGGAACGGCTCGAAGAACCCCGCGATGTCGGCCTCGGAGACCACCGGGCCGGTGTTGCGCACCACCAGAGCACCGTCCCCCGCCAGCGAGACGTCCACCGAACCGCCCGGCACGTTGTACGTCAACGCGTTGGCCAGCAGGTTCGACACCAGCTGGGACAGCAGCAGCCGGTTGCCGCGCACCGAGCAGGCCGCCACCTCGACGGTCACCTCCGGTCGCCGCTTCTCCTCCCCCCGCGCCTCCGGGCGCCGGGCCGCCTGCCCCCTCCCGCCCGGGTGCCGGGCCGCCTCCTCCCTGACCACCCGGTCGAACCGGACGTCCTCACGCTCGTCGGCGACCAGCCCCCGTTCGCTGCGGGCCAGCACGAGCAGCCCCTCGATGAGCCGCTCGCTGCGCCGGTTGATGTCCAGGAGCGTCTGCCGGGTGCGGACGAGATCCTCGGGCGTCGGGTCGTCCAGCCCGACCTGGATCGCCGCGCGCTGCGTGGCGAGCGGGGTCCGCAGCTCGTGCGAGGCGTTCGCGATGAACCGGCGCTGGCTGTCGAACGCCCTCTCCAGCCGGGCCAGCAGCGCGTCCAGCGTCTCGCCCAGCTCCTTCAGCTCGTCGTCGGGGCCGCTGGAGGCGATCCGCTCGTGCAGCGTCCGCTCCGAGAGGCTGCGCGCCTTCGCCGTCATCGCGTGCACGGGCCGCAGCACCCGGCCCGCGATCCACCAGCCCACCCCGACCGCGCCCGCCGTCATCACCAGGAGCGCGGCGAACGACCAGTACATGTGCTGTTTGCTCGCCGCGTCGCTGACGTGGTCCGTCAGTTCGTGGACGGTGGGCCCGCCGACCGAGCTCTGGGCGACGAACGGGCCGTTGACGATGTACCCGGGCGGAACGACGACGGCGGAGGAGGCGATGGCGCGCGCCTCGGAGTCCGTACCGGCGCGGGAGGCCACGTTGACGGTGGCGAGCAGGGCGGTGCCGAGGACCAGGAAGACACCGCCGTACACGAGGGCGATGCGGGTACGGATCGTGGAGTGCGGCAGCTTCGCCGCGTCCACCAGCCGCCGCAGCCGGGGTGGCCGCTTCACAGGGCGTACCCGACGCCCTGGACGGTACGGATCAGCGCGGGCTCACCGAGCTTGGCGCGGAGTTTGCTCATGCAGACGCGTACGGCACCGGTGAACGGGTCGGCGTTGGCGTCCCAGGCCCGCTCGAGCAGCTCCTCGGCGCTGACCGTGCCGCCGTCCGCCTCCAGGAGGAGCTGGAGGACGGTGAACTCCTTGGGCGAGAGGTCCAGCTCCCGGCCGTCGCGGAGGGCGGAGCGCCGTACGGTGTCGAGCCGGATGCCGTGCCGTTCCAGCTGGGGCGGCACGGGTCTGGCGCTGCGCCGGCGTAGGGCGCGGACCCGGGAGACCAGCTCGGGGAACTCGAACGGTTTGCTGACGTAATCGTCGGCTCCGAGGTCGAGCCCGGCGACGCGGTCCTCCATGGTGCCGGAGGCGGTGAGCATCAGGATCCGCGTACGGGAGCCGGAGGCGACGAGCCGCCGGGCCACGTCGTCGCCGTGGACGCGGGGGAGGTCGCGGTCGAGCACAACGACGTCGTAGTCGTGCAGCCCGAGGTAGGCGAGGGCCGCGTCCCCGCTGTAGACGGTGTCGACCGCGAAGCCGGCCCGGCGCAGCCCGGTCGCGACCAGTTCCGCGAGGATCTCCTCGTCCTCGGCGACCAGTACCCGCATGGTGATGTCCCCTGCCTCGTGCACGCTTGTCCGCTCCCTCCCAGGATGCGACTTTCCTACGGGAACCATTACGGGAGGGGATGTTTCGCAAAGCTCTCCACCGGAGGACAACGCTCCGCCCGCGTGCACGCCCCCGTTTAACGATGTGAGTGGATCTTGAACGGGCCGTTAGGATTTCGACCATGGCGGCCACTGGATCCGAGAAGCAGGGGGCGACGGCGTACTACGTCTCGACCCCCATCTACTACGTCAACGACGCTCCTCACCTGGGCCACGCCTACACGACCGTCGCAGGCGACGTGCTCACGCGCTGGCACCGCCAGCGCGGCGAGAAGGTGTGGTACCTCACCGGCACGGACGAGCACGGTCAGAAGATCATGCGCACGGCCGAGGCGAACGACGTCACTCCGCAGGCTTGGTGCGACAAGCTCGTCGAGGAGGCGTGGAAGCCCCTCTGGGAGCATCTGAACATCGCGAACGACGACTTCATCCGGACCACGGAGAAGCGGCACACCGACCGTGTGCAGGAGTTCGTGCAGGACCTGTACGACAAGGGCGAGATCTACAAGGGCGGGTACGAAGGCCCGTACTGCGTGGGTTGCGAGGAGTACAAGCTCCCCGGCGATCTGATCGACGGCGAGGGCGAGTTCGCCGGACAGAAGCTCTGCCCGATCCACAAGAAGCCGGTGGAGCTCCTCAAGGAGGAGAACTACTTCTTCAAGCTCAGCGAGTACGGCCCGAAGCTGCTGGAGTTCTACGCGGCCAACCCCGGCTTCATCCAGCCCGAGTCGGCCCGCAACGAGGTCGTGAACTTCGTCGAGCAGGGTCTCCAGGACCTGTCGATCTCGCGCTCGACGTTCGACTGGGGCGTCCCGGTGCCGTGGGACGACAAGCACGTCATCTACGTGTGGATCGACGCGCTGCTCAACTACGCGACGGCCGTGGGCTACGGCGCCAACCAGGAGAAGTTCGACGGTACGTTCCCGGCGAACGTGCACCTGATCGGCAAGGACATCCTCCGCTTCCACTCGGTGATCTGGCCCGCGATGCTGATGGCGCAGGGCCTGCCGCTCCCCGGCAAGGTCGTCGCCAACGGCTGGCTGATGGTCGGCGGCGAGAAGATGTCCAAGTCGAACCTGACCGGCATCAAGCCGCAGGACCTGACCTCGCACTTCGGCGTGGACGCGTACCGCTGGTACTTCCTGCGGGCCATCGCGTACGGCAGCGACGGCTCGTTCTCCTGGGAGGACTTCACCGCCCGCTACACCTCCGAGCTGGCCAACGACTACGGCAACCTCGCCTCGCGCGTGGCCGCCATGGTCGGCAAGTACTTCGGCGGAGCGCTGCCGGAGGCCACGGCCGCCGGTGACGCCGAGCGGGCCGTGCGGGAGGGCCTGGCGAAGGCCGTCGCGACCGCCGATCAGAAGATCGGCGAGGAGCTGGACTTCCAGTCCGGCATCCTGGCGATCTTCGACTTCGTGAAGCAGGTCAACGGCTACATCACGGAGCAGGAGCCGTGGAAGGTGGCCAAGGACACCACCCCGGAGGGCCAGGCCCGCCTGGCGACCATCCTGTACACGGCCGCCGAGGCGCTGCGCGGGGTCGCGGTCCTGCTCAACGCCGTGATGCCTCAGACCTCGCAGCAGCTGTGGGAGTCCCTGGGCGCCGAGGAGTCCCTGGGCGCACTGGCCGACCAGAAGGTCCAGGACGCGGGCGTCTGGGGCACGCTGCCCGCCGGCGCGACGGTGACGAAGGGCGCGGTGCTGTTCCCGCGCCTGGAGGAGAAGCCGGCGTAACCACCGCCGTACGCACGTCAGGAGCCCGGGACCACCGCTCGTGGTCCCGGGCTCCTGTGCGTACGGCGTCGGGTCAGCGCACCCAGTTCGTGAGCGGCTCGGTGTCCAGCTCGATCCCGACCGGGTCGGGGAGGGTGACGGTCTTGCCGTACGGCACGGTGACAACCTGCTCGTAGCGCACACCGTCGGGCTGCGAGTGAACCTTGACCTCGCAGGTGTCCCGGTCGATCAGCAGGTAGACGGGGATGCCGGTCTCGGCGTACGCGCGGGGCTTCTCGACGCGGTCGCGGCGGTCGGTGTCCTCGTCGTACGAGGTGACCTCGACGACCATGAGGACGCTGTCGGGGCCGGCCCATTCACCTTGGCCTGCGAAGGCGTCGCTACGGGCGAAGCAGCCGTCGGGGCGGGCGTTGCCTTTCCGGTTGATCTCGATCCGCAGCCCCTGGTAGGCGTAGAGCCACCGGTTCGGATCGGCCTGCAGGCACAGGCGCGTCAGCCAAGCGATGATCCGCCCGCGATTCCCGTCCGGCGCCGCCTTCGTCCCCAGCTTCCCGTGCACGAACTCCAACCACGGCGCCTCCTCGACCCGCATGGCCTGACGGGCCAGATCCTCGAAGACGTCCTGTGTCATGACGCGGCGCTCGGTCACGCTCACAACGGCCTC
Organism: Streptomyces sp. NPDC007346; assembly: GCF_040703535.1. Lineage (NCBI taxonomy): Bacteria > Bacillati > Actinomycetota > Actinomycetes > Kitasatosporales > Streptomycetaceae > Streptomyces > Streptomyces sp. NPDC007346. The sequence continues at coordinate 77,208 of NZ_JBEYKR010000011.1, read as the reverse complement.
CTCCTGTGCAGGATCACCGGGCCACCGGGCCACCGGGAAACGTCGCCAGCGTACGGCCAAGGCCTCCCGCCCGTACTCCCAAGTGGCTCACCGCCCCAGCGTCTCCGCGTCCCCCATCACGATCACCGGGTTCATCGCCGGGTCCAGGGTGCGCAGCAGCTCCTCCATGCGGTCCTCCGGGATGGAGACGCAGCCCTGGGTGGGGCCGCCGTGGTCCACGTGGATCCAGATGCCGCCGCCGCGTTCTTGGCCCAGGGGGCGGGTGCGGTCCAGGGGAGTGACGCCCTCCGTGCGGTTGTAGTTGATCGCGACGACGTAGTCGAAGGAGCCTTCCAGGGGCTCCCCGAAGAACCCCTCGCCGTCCACCGCGAACCGGGGGTGCTCGTCGTACGGGAGCGACGCGCCCGGGTCGGGGAGCCGGCCGCCCGCGTCGGTGAGCGTGTAGACGCCCTTGGGGGACCTCAGGTCGCCCGCCACGTGGTGGTCGGTCCACCCCTCCATGCCGTTGTGGGCGTCCCACGGGCCCGCCACCGCCGTCCACCCCTCGGCCGGGTCCTCGCGGCTGTACAGCACCGCGCTGGACCGGTTGGCGTCCTCGCCCTCCCCGGTGACGACGAACGCCTGCCGGGCCTCCTCGGGGATCTCCGCCCGGGTCCGCGGCCCGAGACCCGGGATCGCCGCGGGGCTCGGCGCCGGCTCCGCGCCGGGGGACGAGCCCGGTGACGAGCCGGGGGATGAGCCGGGGGATGAGCGCAGTACGGACGCGGAGTCGGACTCCGGGCCCGCCGCGCCCTGCCCCGGGGCCCCGACGGGGGCGGTGGCGGGAGCGGCCCCGGAGGTGGGGGAGGACGTGCAGCCGGTGAGCAGCAGGGCCAGGGCGAGGAGCGGGGCGGTGAGCAGGGCGGGCAGGCGGAGCGGGACGGACACGGTGGCGGGCTCCTCGGGTGGCGGCGAACGGTGCGGCGGGAGGCACGGGGCACGAGAGGGGTGTCTCGGTGCCAGTCTTTGCCGGGCCCGGCGCAGCCGAACCCGAACCGGGGCCATCCGGCTGTACGGCGTCGCCCGGCCGCCGGGACCCGCACGCCCCTGGGAACGCAACAGCCCCCGACCGGGTGATCGGGGGCTGTTTCACGTGAAACGTCCACGTGGAGCTGGGGCGCCTGCCTGAGGCCCTACTTGTCGGCGGGCTTCTCCGACGCGCCCGCGCCCTTCGCGGCGACCGGCTTGCGGAGCTGGATGTTCAGCTCGCGCAGCCGGGACTCGTCCAGCTCGGTCGGGGCGCCCATCATCAGGTCCTGGGCGTTGCCGTTGAGCGGGAAGGCGATCGTCTCGCGGATGTTGGGCTCGTCCGCGAGCAGCATCACGATGCGGTCGACGCCCGGGGCGATGCCACCGTGCGGCGGGGCGCCGAGGCGGAACGCGCGGAGCATGCCCGCGAACTCGTGCTCGACGGTCTCGCGGTCGTAACCGGCGATCTCGAAGGCCTTGAGCATCAGCTCGGGCTCGTGGTTACGGATGGCGCCCGAGGACAGCTCGATGCCGTTGCAGACGATGTCGTACTGCCAGGCCAGGATGTCGAGCGGGTCCTTCTCCTCCAGGTCGGCCAGGCCGCCCTGGGGCATCGAGAAGGGGTTGTGCGAGAAGTCGATCTTGCCGGTCTCCTCGTCCTTCTCGTACATCGGGAAGTCGACGATCCAGCAGAACCGGAAGACGCCCTCCTCGAAGTGGCCGGCGCGCTTGGCGGCCTCGACCCGGACGGCCGACATGATCTTGGAGACCTCGTCGAACTCACCCGCGCCGAAGAAGACGGCGTGGCCCGGGACCAGCGAGAGGCGCTCGGTGAGCGTCTTGACGTCGGTCTCGGTGAGGAACTTGGCGATCGGACCGGCCAGCGTGCCGTCCTCGCCCACGCGCACCCAGGCCAGGCCCTTGGCGCCCTGCTCGACGGCGTACTCACCGAGGCCGTCGAAGAACTTGCGGGACTGGCCGGCGGTGTCCGGGACGGGCAGCGCGCGGACGTGCTTGCCGGCGAACGCCTTGAACCCGGAGTCGGCGAAGACGTCCGAGATGTCGACGAGCTCCAGCTTGGCGCGCAGGTCCGGCTTGTCGTTGCCGTACTTCAGCATCGACTCGCGGAACGGGATGCGCGGGAACGGCGAGGTGACCTCGCGGCCCTTGCCGAACTCGGTGAAGAGCTCGGTCATCAGCTTCTCGATCGGCTGGAAGACGTCCTCCTGCTCGACGAAGGACATCTCGACGTCGAGCTGGTAGAACTCGCCCGGCGAGCGGTCCGCACGGGCGTCCTCGTCGCGGAAGCAGGGCGCGATCTGGAAGTAGCGGTCGAAGCCCGAGATCATCAGCAGCTGCTTGAACTGCTGCGGCGCCTGCGGCAGCGCGTAGAACTTGCCGGGGTTCAGCCGGGACGGGACGACGAAGTCACGGGCGCCCTCGGGGGAGGTCGCGGTGAGGATCGGGGTCGCCATCTCGTTGAAGCCGAGGGCCACCATCTTGGAGCGGATGGAGGCGATCACGGCCGAGCGCAGCAGGATGTTGCGGTGCATACGCTCGCGGCGCAGGTCGAGGAAGCGGTACTCCAGACGCCGCTCCTCGTTGACGCCGTCCTCGGCGTTGATCGTGAAGGGCAGCGGTCCGGCCTCGCCGAGCACCTCGACCTCGGTGACCTCGATCTCGATCTCACCGGTCGGCAGCTCCGGGTTGACGTTGTCGGCCCCACGCGCGGAGACCTTGCCGTCGATCCGGACGACGGTCTCCTTGGTCAGCTTCGCCAGGGCGTCGTTGCCGGGCGTACCGGGACGGGCGACGAGCTGCACCAGACCGTAGTGGTCGCGCAGATCGATGAAGAGGATGCCACCCAGGTCTCGGCGATTGTGCAGCCAGCCGCTCAGCCGGACGTCGGTGCCGACGTCAGAGGCGCGGAGCTCGCCGCAGGTGTGGGACCTGTACCGATGCATCGTCGTTCATCCAGTCTTCGCGGTTGGGGGTGGATGGAGCCACCCCAGGCTACCGCCCGGGGCCGGGCCTCTTCATTTCCCTTTCTCCGCCCGCTCCCGCCGAAGGTCGGCAGTCGGCGCCCCCTCGGTGGCGTGCGGAGAGCACATCTTCCTAAAGTGGGGCAATGCGCACCGAGGAAGTCCTGGCCGCGATCGCGACCGGCCTGTGGCGCTGGGACAACGCAGCCGGCACGGTCACTCTCGACGCGGAGGCGGCCCGGCTGCTCGGCCTGCCCGCCGAGCCCGGCAGCTTCCGGGAGGCGGCGGTGCGCTCCCGTTTCCACCCGGTCGACTGGAACGAGATCTACGGGGTCGTGAACCTGGCCGTCGCCGAGGGCACCCTGGCCGAGGCGCGGCTGCGGATCGTGGACGAGCGGGGGGAGGTGCTGCGTACCGTACGCAGCCGGTCCAAGCCGATCCTCCCGGAGGACCGGACCTCCTCGGCCTACGTGCTCATCGGCACCCTCCAGGAGGTGGCCGAACCCCAGCTGGGCTCGTCCGGCCCCCACACGCCGATCACCGGGGAGTGGCGCCGGTCCCGGGAGGCGTTCCTGCTGGACGCCGGGCGGGCGCTGGCGGAGGCCCGGTCCACGGAGGAGGTGCTGCGGGTCGCCGCGTCGCTCTCCATGCCCGGGTTCTCCCCGGACGGGCTCGCGGTCTTCGGCTCCGCCGGGGGGCGGCTGACGGTCATCGGCCACCACGGGCACAGTGCGGGGGACGAGGAGCCCTTCACCGACATGCCCCTGGAGACCGACTACCCGGCCGCCGAGGTCGTCCGCACCGGCCGCGCGATCTACCTCCCCTCCCCCGACGAGTACCGCCGCCGCTACCCCGCCACCTGGCCGCTCGCCCGGCGCTTCGGGCGGCAGTCCTGGGCGTACCTGCCGCTGGTCTCCTCGGGCCGCACGATGGGCGCGTGGATGGCCGCGTTCCAGCATCCGGTGGGGTTCTCGCCCGACGAGCGCGCGGTGCTCTCGACGGTGGCCCGGATGCTCGCCCAGGCACTGGCCCGTGCCGGGGTCGCGGAGACCGAACGGGAGCTGTCGCTCGGGCTCCAGCGCTCGATGATGCCGACGCTGGGGCCGGACATCCCCGGCATGACGGTGGCGGCACGGTACGTACCGACCGGCGGCGGGCTCCAGGTGGGCGGCGACTGGTACGACATGATCCCGCTGCCCAACGGCCGGTTCGCCCTGGTCATCGGCGACGTCCAGGGCCATGACGTACGGGCCGCCGGGCTGATGGGCCAGCTCCGCATCGCCCTGCGCGCGTACGCCTCCGAGGGGCACCGCCCGGACGCCGTGCTCTCCCGGGCCTCGCGCTTCCTCTCCGGGCTGACCGACGCGTACGAGGGTGTGACGGGCGACGACGAGCCCTCCGCGCCGCGCTTCGCGACCTGCCTGTACGCGGAGGTGGACCCGGAGACCGGGACCCTGGACATCGCCCGCGCGGGCCACCCGGACCCGGTGGTGGTGAGCGCCGACGGCACCGCGGTGATCCGGCAGACGGCGGGCGGGCTGCCGCTGGGCATCGAGACGGACTCCGACTACCCCACCACCCGGGTGGTCCTGGAGCCCGGCGAAACGATCATGCTGTGCACGGACGGCCTCATCGAGACCGGCGGCCACGACATGGCCACCGGCTGGACCCGGCTGCGCCCGGTCCTGGAGGAGCCCACCGAGGATCTGGAGGAGATGGCCGACGCCCTGGTCCGGACCGTGCACGGGCCGACCTCGCACTACAGGACCGGGCCGCTCGCGGACCGCCGCGAGGACGACATCGCGGTGGTGGTGCTGCGGCGGGAGAGCGCGCGGGCGCCCGAGGCGCCGGCCCGCCGCAGCGTTCTGACCATCGCCCAGGCCGAGCCCGAGCGGATCTCGGTGGGCCGGCAGCTCGTACGGGAGCTGCTGCACGACTGGAAGGACCCCGAGCAGGTCGACTCGGCGGTCCTGATGGTCTCGGAGATGGCCACCAACGTGCTGGTCCACACGGACGGCGACGCGCTGATGGTGGCGGAGGTCTCCGGGGAGCGGGGGGAGCGGCGGCTGCGCGTGGAGGTGGCCGACGCGAGCGACGAGCTGCCGCACAAGCGGCGGCCGGGGGAGATGGCGTCCAGCGGGCGGGGGCTGGTGCTGATGGAGATGCTGGCGGACGCGTGGGGGGTGGACCCGCGGGGGGAGGGGAAGTCGATCTGGTTCGAGCTGTACGAGTCGACGGAGCCGGGCGAGTTGGGCGAGTTGGGGGAGCTGGAGGAGTTGGGAGGGTTGGGGGAGCTGGGGGCGCTCTGAAGGGCTCCGGGACGGGCCCTGGGCCTGATGGCCTGATCTGCCGCGAGGCCTCCCGTAACACCGCAGGACTCCCCTATAAGGACGCGAGGCCTCCCCGTAACACCGCGCAGGACTCCCTATAAGGACGCGGGGCCTCCCTGTAAGGCCGGGCGCCTCCCCATAAGACCGAGAGGTCTCTCCGTAAGACCGGAAGGTCCCCCCTCAACCGCCCCGTCCTCAGGCTCCGGACGGCCCGGAAGAGGCGCCGGACGAGCCGGACGGCGGCCCCGCAGGCGACCCGTACCCCTTGCGCACCTCGCTCAGCACGCCGAAGGCCGCCGCGCACATCGGGACGGCGAGCAGCATGCCCAGCAGCCCGGCCACGCTCGCTCCCGCCGTGAGCGCGATCATGATCACCGCGGGATGCATCTGCACCGTACGGCTCTGGATCACCGGCTGGAGCACATGCCCCTCCAGCACCTGGACCGCGAGGACCACCCCCAGCGCCCACAACGCGATCACGATCCCCCGGTCGGCCAGCGCGACCAGTACGGCGACGGCGCCGGAGATGAAGGCCCCGAGGTACGGGATGTAGGCGCCGACGAAGACCAGGGCGCCCAGCCCAACCGCCCCCGGCACGTCCAGGATCAGCAGCCCCACCGTGATGCACACGGCGTCGATCAGCGCGATGAACGTGGTGCCGCGCATGAAGCCCTCGACGGCCTCGAACGCCCGGCGCCCCATCGCCTCCACCAGATCACCGGTGCCACGCGGGGCCACCGCGTGCGCGAGGTCCACCGCCCGGTCGGAGTCGCGGAGGAAGAAGAAGGTCAGCAGGAGCGCCAGCACACTCGTCGCCACCAGCGTGCCGACCAGGCTGATGCCGCTCAGCAGGCCCCCCGCTGCGCTCGCGCCGAACTTGTCGACCAGGTTCCTGGCGTTGTCGGCGAGGCTGTCGACGTCGGTGTCGGCGCCGATCTCCAGGTGGTCGATGACCCACTGTCCGGCGTCCTTCAGCGAGCGGACGATCTGGTCGCCGCTGTCGACGAGGGCGGTGACCACGATGTACCCGGCCCCGCCCACCACCGCGACGAGCGCCGCGCAGGTCAGCCCTGCGGCCAGCGACCGGTTGAGCCGGCGGGCGACGAGCCGGCGGTGTACGGGGCCGAGCAGCGCGGTGCCCAGGAGGGCGAGCAGGACCGGCGTGACCGCTGTCCTCAGGGCGACGGCCAGCCAGATCGCGACGGCGGCGACCCCCGCCACCAGCAGGACGACACCGCACCAGGCGGCCACGCGGCGGGCGCCGTCGGGCAGGAGGGGCTTGGAAGCAGGCACCCTCCCACCCGATCACGGTGCGCGTGGACGGGCCCGCTCGCCGCCACCGTACGGGTGACGGAGCGTCACACGCCGCGCTCGGCGACGACGCACGGGCACGGGCCCACGGCCCCCGTACGGGTACGGACCCACCGGCCCCGTACAGGTGCGGACCCACCGGCCCCGTACGGACGGCGAAGAGGCCGTCACATGCCCTGGACGCCCAGCACCGCCACCCAGCCGTCACATGCCCTGACCGCCCACCACCGCCACCCAGCCGTCACATGCCGTGGACCGCCGGAACCGTCCCGAGGCGGCCGGCCTGGAAGTCCTCGAAGGCCTGCTTCAGCTCGGCCTGACTGTTCATCACGAACGGTCCGTAGTGCGCCATCGGCTCGCGTATCGGGCGGCCGCCGAGGAGGACGATCTCCAGGTCCGGGGTGTTGCCGTCCTGCTTCTCGTCCGCGCGGACGGTCAGCGAACCGCCGCTGCCGAACACCGCGGTCTGCCCGAGGCGGATCGGGCGGCGCTCCTGGCCGACCGTGCCGCGCCCGGCCATGACGTACGCGAGGCCGTTGAAGTCCTCGCGCCAGGGCAGCGTCACCTCGGCGCCGGGCCGGACGGTGGCGTGGATCATCGTGATCGGGGTGTGGGTGATGCCCGGCCCCTCGTGTCCGTCGAGCTCACCGGCGATGACCCGCAGCAGCGCGCCGCCGTCCGGGGAGGCCAGGAGCTGCACCTCGCCGCCGCGGATGTCCTGGTAGCGCGGGTTCATCATCTTGTCGGCCTTGGGGAGGTTCACCCAGAGCTGGAGGCCGTGGAAGAGCCCGCCGGACATGACGAGCGACTCCGGCGGCGCCTCGATGTGCAGCAGCCCCGACCCGGCGGTCATCCACTGGGTGTCGCCGTTCTCGATGGTGCCGCCGCCACCGTTGGAGTCCTGGTGGATGAAGGTCCCGTCGATCAGGTACGTGACGGTCTCGAAGCCGCGGTGCGGGTGCCAGGGGGTGCCCTTCGGCTCGCCCGCGGCGTACTCCACCTCACCCATCTGGTCCATCATGATGAACGGGTCGAGGTGCTGGTAGTTGATCCCCGCGAAGGCGCGGCGGACGGGGAAGCCCTCGCCCTCGAATCCGCTCGGCGCCGTGGTGACGGCGAGCACGGGGCGGGCCACGGCGTCACCCGAAGCGGCCACCTTGGGCAGGGTCAGCGGGTTGTCGACGGTCACTGCGGGCATGGGAGCCACCTCCGGGCGAGTCTTCTGCGACGAATTTAGTTGAATGATGAACATCCTGCAAGGCGCGCACCATTCCCGCCGCACCCTCGCGGCACTCCCGGCAGCACGAAGGGCCCGCGCCACTCTTGGCGCGAGCCCTCGCCCGAACGATGAATCCGCAGGTCAGCGACCCACGGTGAGGCTGGACACCTACCCGTACATACGACGCATCGCGAAGTCGACCATCTGCTCGACCGCCTTGGCGTCGAAGACCATCCGGTGGTCGCCCTCCATGTCCAGGACGAAGCCGTACCCCGTGGGCAGCAGGTCGATCACCTCGGCGCCGGTGATCACGAAGTATTTGGACTCCTTGCCCGCGTAGAGCCGCAGCTCCTTGAGCGTGGTGAACATCGGGATCACGGGCTGCTGCGTGTTGTGCAGCGCCAGGAAGCCGGGGTTGTCGCCGCGCGGGCAGTAGACCTTCGACGTGGCGAAGATCTGCTGGAAGTCCTCGGCGGAGAGGGAGCCGGTGGTGAAGGCCCGTACCGCGTCGGCCAGGGAGGGCGGGGAGGGCTCGGGATACAGCGGCTGCTCGCCGTAGCCGCCGCCCATCTGGCCCATCTGACCCATCTGCTGCTGAGCACCAGGGTTCTGGTCGTAGCCGTACATGCTGCAAAGAGTAATCGGACACATCTACGGCTTGAGGGGTTGCGCCTTATTACTGGCGGGTAGCATCATCGTAGAGGTCAGCTGATACACCCACGCCGGCCTGTCGCCCGACCCGCATCACTCCCCGGGGCGCTGCGCGCCACTGCTATTGATTACGGAGCCTTCCCATGGGGCACTACAAGTCGAATCTCCGCGACATCGAGTTCAACCTCTTCGAGGTCCTCGGGCGCGACAAGCTGTACGGCACCGGTCCGTTCGCGGAGATGGACGTCGACACCGCGAAGAGCATCCTGGAAGAGATCGCCCGCCTCGCGGAGACCGAGCTCGCCGACTCCTTCGCCGACGCCGACCGCAACCCGCCGGTCTTCGACCCGGAGACCAACACCGCGCCGGTCCCGGAGAGCTTCAAGAAGTCGTACCAGTCCTTCATGGACTCCGAGTACTGGCGCCTGGGCCTGCCCGAGGAGATCGGCGGCACCACCTCGCCCCGCTCCCTGATCTGGGGCTACGCGGAGCTGCTGCTCGGGGCGAACCCGGCCGTGTGGATGTACTCCTCCGGCCCCGCCTTCGCGGGCATCCTCTTCGAGGAGGGCACCGAGGAGCAGAAGAAGGTCGCGGAGATCGCCGTCGAGAAGCAGTGGGGCTCGACGATGGTGCTGACCGAGCCGGACGCCGGCTCCGACGTCGGCGCCGGGCGGACGAAGGCCGTGCGGCAGGAGGACGGCTCCTGGCACATCGAGGGTGTGAAGCGCTTCATCACCTCGGGCGAGCACGACATGTCCGAGAACATCCTCCACTACGTCCTGGCGCGCCCCGAGGGCGCCGGCCCCGGCACCAAGGGCCTCTCGCTCTTCCTGGTCCCGAAGCACCACTTCGACTGGACCACCGGCGAGCTGGGCGAGCGCAACGGCGTGTACGCGACGAACGTCGAGCACAAGATGGGCCTCAAGGCCTCCAACACCTGCGAGATGACCTTCGGCGACCGCCACCCCGCCAAGGGCTGGCTGATCGGCGACAAGCACGACGGCATCCGCCAGATGTTCCGCATCATCGAGTTCGCCCGCATGATGGTCGGCACGAAGGCCATCGCCACCCTCTCCACGGGCTATCTGAACGCGCTGGAGTACGCCAAGGAGCGCGTCCAGGGCACGGACCTGTCGCAGTTCATGGACAAGACGGCGCCCAAGGTCACCATCACGCACCACCCCGACGTGCGCCGCTCGCTCATGACGCAGAAGGCGTACGCCGAGGGCATGCGCTCCCTCGTGCTGTACACGGCCACCGTCCAGGACGCGATCCAGGAGAAGGAGGCCGCGGGCGAGGACGCCAAGGCGCTCAACGGCCTCAACGACCTGCTGCTGCCGATCGTGAAGGGGTACGGCTCCGAGAAGTCCTACGAGCAGCTGGCGCAGTCGCTCCAGACGTTCGGCGGCTCGGGCTACCTCCAGGAGTACCCGGTCGAGCAGTACATCCGGGACGCCAAGATCGACACCCTCTACGAGGGCACCACGGCGATCCAGGGCCAGGACTTCTTCTTCCGGAAGATCGTCCGCGACCAGGGTGTCTCGCTCAACACGCTCTCCGAGGAGATCAAGAAGTTCCTCGCGGGCGCCCAGGGCAACGAGGAGCTGGCCCCCGCGCTGGACTCGCTCGCCAAGGCGGCCGTGGACCTGGAGGCGATCGTCGGCACGATGATCACCGACCTCACCGCCACCGGCGAGGACGTCAAGAACATCTACAAGGTGGGCCTCAACACGACCCGCCTGCTGATGGCCTCCGGCGACGTCGTCGTCGGCTACCTGCTCCTCAAGGGCGCGGCCGTGGCGGCCGAGAAGCTGCCGACCGCCTCCGCCAAGGACGTCGCCTTCTACCAGGGCAAGATCGCCGCCGCGAAGTTCTTCGCCGCGAACATCCTGCCGGGCGTCTCGGCCGAGCGCGCGCTCGCCGAGAACGTCGACAACTCCCTGATGGAGCTGGACGAGGCCGCGTTCTAGGTCTCGCCCGACCGCTGCGTACGTCAACCAGTGCCGCCACCCGGAATTCGTTCGGGTGGCGGCACTGTCGTATCAGCTGGGTACGCTGAGTGAATGGCCCAGGATCCCATCCATGGGAGGAACCATGACCGCCGAGGCACAGTCCGAAGCGTCGCAGGGGCGGCGCTCCAACCCCGGGTGGCCGGTCCCGCCACCGGACGGCTACACCGTGGACGATTTGTTCACGCTTGACGACCTCCCGCCGCACACAGAGCTGATCGACGGGAGCCTGGTTTTCGTGAGTCCGCAGCGGAAGTTCCACACGCTGGCCATGTACTTGCTGGAGCAAGGGCTGCGGCAGCATGTCCCGAGGGGCCTCCGCGTGCGTCGCGAGATGGCCGTCGTGCTCAGCAAGCGCAACGCCCCGGAGCCCGACCTGCTCGTCGTGACTGCCGCCGCCGACGGCGACCAGCGCACCACCCGCTACCAGGCCGCCGACGTCCTCCTCGCCGTGGAGGTCGTCTCACCCGACTCCGAGGACCGCGACCGGGACACCAAGCCCCACAAATACGCGGCGGCGGGCATCAAGCACTTCTGGCTCGTCGAGATGACCGGCGAGAGGGACCGCCCCATGGTCATCACCTACGAACTGGACCCGGTCAACAAGACGTACGTCTCCACCGGCGTCCACCACGACCGCCTCAAGCTCTCCGCCCCGTACGACATCGACATCGACCTGACCGCGATCGACGAGTTGTAGAGGTCTCCGGCGCCACCTCGGCGGTCACCGGATTCCGGACTCGGGCCCCTCGATACAGTGACGACCATGAGTTCTCGCCACCGGTTCGACCGTGCGCACACCGATGATCTGATGTCCTTCCTGGCGGCGAGCCCGTCCCCGTACCACGCCGTGGCCAACGCGGCCGCCCGGCTGGAGGTGGCCGGATTCCGTCAGGTCGAGGAGACCGCCGCCTGGGACGGGAGCGCCGGCGGGAAGTACGTGCTGCGTGGCGGAGCGATCATCGCCTGGTACGTCCCGGAGGGCGCGACCGCACACACCCCGTTCCGGATCGTCGGCGCCCACACCGACTCCCCGAACCTGCGGGTCAAGCCGCTGCCCGACACCGAGTCCCACGGCTGGCGCCAGATCGCCGTCGAGGTCTACGGCGGCACCCTGCTGAACACCTGGCTCGACCGGGACCTGGGGCTCGCCGGCCGGATCTCGCTGCGGGACGGCACCGACCGGCTGGTCAACATCGACCGGGCGCTGCTGCGGGTGCCCCAGCTGGCCGTGCACCTGGACCGGTCGGCCAACGACGGCCTCAAGCTCGACCGGCAGCGCCACATGCAGCCGATCTGGGGGCTCGGGGAGGTGGCGGAGGGCGACCTGATCCGCTTCGTCGCCGAGGAGGCGGGCGTCGACGCCGAGGACGTCACCGGCTGGGACCTCATGCCGCACCCCGTCGAAGCGCCGTCCTACCTGGGCCGGGACCGCGAGCTGGTCGCCGGGCCACGGATGGACAACCTCCTCTCCGTGCACGCCGCGACCGCCGCCCTGGCCGCCGTCGCCGGACAGCCGGACGATGAGCTTCCGTACATCCCCGTACTGGCCGCCTTCGACCACGAGGAGAACGGCTCGCAGTCCGACACCGGGGCCGACGGGCCGCTCCTGGGCACGGTCCTGGAGCGCTCGGTCTTCGCCCGGGGCGGTACGTACGAGGACCGCGCCCGCGCCTTCGCCGGCACGGTCTGCCTCTCCTCCGACACCGGCCACGCCGTCCACCCCAACTACGCCGAGCGGCACGACCCCACGCACCACCCGGTCGCCAACGGCGGGCCGATCCTGAAGGTCAACGTCAACATGCGGTACGCCACCGACGGCAGCGGCCGCGCGGTGTTCGCCGCCGCCTGCGAGAAGGCGGGCGTGCCGTGGCAGACCTTCGTCTCCAACAACTCGATGCCCTGCGGCACGACGATCGGGCCCATCACCGCCGCCCGGCACGGCATCCGGACCGTGGACATCGGGGTCGCGATCCTCTCCATGCACAGCGCACGGGAACTGTGCGGCGCGGACGACCCGTATCTGCTGGCCAACGCGCTCACGGCGTTCCTGACGGACTGACACACGCCCGCTCACCCCGCCCAACTCCCCTCCCGCACATGGTTGTTTCCGGGCCGGGTACCCGACCCCTACATCGGTCCGGATTCGCCGGATCGTCGAGGAGGCGGAATTCATGGGACTCGGAGGATGCATTCTCCTGATCGGTGGTGGCGCGATCCTGGCGTTCGCCACCGACTGGAAGGTGGACACCGTCAATGTCGACCTGGTCGGCTGGATCATGATGCTCGTCGGCCTCATCGGGGTCTTCGTCTACATGAGCATCGCGCGCCGTCGCCGCATGATCATGCCGCCCACCACCACGGTCGTCCAGGACGACGAGCAGCGCTACCGGTGACCCCCGGCCCCGGCCCGGCGGCCGGGGCGGCGGCTCAGGGCGTGAAACGGCCGACAACCGGCGCCGACCAGGCATGACCGGGCGTCGGCCCTGGTGCGGCCCCGATATTCTGGGAGGGATCCCGCGCGCCCGTCCGCGGGCGTATCCCGCCCGGAAGGGGAGCCGCTCGTGGAGTTCCGGCTGCTCGGCACGGTCTCTGTCGACACGCTCACCGGGCCGGTGCCGCTCGGGCCCGCGAAACGGCGCAGCCTGCTCGCCGCGCTCCTGCTGTCCGCCAACTCCCCGGTCTCCGTCGGCAGGCTGACGGACTGCCTGTGGGACGACGAACCGCCGCTGCACGCCCGGAGCGTCATCCAGGGGCACGTCTCCCGGCTCCGCGCCCTCCTGATGTGCGGGGACGCGGAGGCGTACGGGGTCGAACTGGTCACCCTCGACGACGCGTACGTCCTGCGGACGCCGGAAACCCTGCTGGATTCCCAGCGGTTCGAGGAGCTGCTGATGCTGGCGCGGGAGCAGCGCTCCCCCGCCGACACGGTCCTGATGCTCAAGGAGGCGCTGTCCCTGTGGCAGGGCCCGGCGCTCAGCGGTGCCCTCGTCGGTCCGCCGCTGAGGGCGGCCGCGCACTCGCTGGAGGAGTCGCGGCTGGCGACGGTCGAGCACCTGGCCCGCGCCCATGGCGCGCTGGGCGAACACCACCGGGCGGCGGCCCTGCTGGCGGCGGAGGCGGCGACGCACCCGCTGCGGGAATCGCTGGCGGCGGCGCTGATGCTGGCGCTGTACCGGGCGGGACGCCAGTCGGAGGCCCTGGACCGCTTCCACCGCACACGGCGGCTGCTCGCGGACGAACTGGGCGTCGACCCGGGGCCCGCACTCGCCGACGCGTACGCGCTGATCCTGCGCGGGGAGCCGGGGGACGTGGACGCGGTCCCCGCACCCGAGGCGGACGACGGCCCGGAGCCCGGGGGCGACCCCCCGGCCGGCAGCGCCCCCAGGAGCGCCCCCGCCGGCCTCGCGAACGCCCCCGCCGACCTCCTCCCCCGCGCCCCCCGCGGCTTCCACGGGCGCGGGCCCGAACTGGCCGCGCTCACCCGGGCGACGGCGGGCGAGGCTCCCGTCTGTCTGGTCACCGGACCGGCCGGGGTGGGCAAGACCGCGCTGGCCCTCCAGTGGGCGCACCGCAGCCCCGGGCTCTTCCCGGACGGGCGGCTCTTCGCCGATCTGCGCGGGTTCAGCGAGGCCGGGGCGGCCGCGCTCATCGACGTACTGCGGGAGTTCCTGCTCGCGCTCGGTGTCGCGCCGCGTCGCGTGCCGGAGTCCGTCCCGGCGGCGGCCGCGCTCTTCCGGTCGCTGACGGACCGGCGCCGGCTGCTGGTGATCCTCGACAACGCCCGCGACTCCGCCACCGTCAGGCAGCTGCTCCCGGGCGGCGGGGGTTGCGTCACGCTGGTCACCAGCCGCCACCGGCTGGAGGGGCTGATCGCCTCGGACGCCGCCCGGCCCGTACCGCTCGACACGCTCGAACCCCACGACGGTACGGCGCTGCTCGCCGGGGTGCTCGGCGAGGAGCGGGTCCACGCCGAACCGGCGGCGGCCCGCCGCCTCGCCGAGCTCTGCGGCGGGCTGCCGCTCGCGCTGCGCGTCACCGCCGCCCGGCTGGCCGGACGCCCGCGCTGGACGCTCGCCGCGCTCGCCGGTGAGCTGGCCGACGAGCGCTCCCGGCTGGCCTACCTCGACGTGGACGACACCGGGGTCGCGGCCGCCCTGCGGCTGACCGTCCAGCACCTGCCGCCCGACGCCGTCCACCAGTTCGGCCGGCTCGGCCACCATCCCGGCGGCCACTTCGACCCGTACACGGCCGCCGCGCTGGCGGGCACCGACCCGGTCACCGCCGCCGCCGCGCTGGAGCGGCTGGCCGCGGCCCACCTCGTCACCGAGAGCGCGCCCGGCCGCTGGGAGCTGCACGACCTGGTGCGCCTGTACGCCCGCGGGCTCGATCCGGCCGCCGGGCCCGAGGCCCTGGTCGGCGTGCTCGACCACTACATCGCCACCGCCCTGGTCGCCGCCGACACGGCGGAGCCCGGCGGCGAGGCCTGTTTCGTCCTGCCGGACGACTACCGGCAGCCCGCCGCCGTCCAGGACTTCACCGACCGTGCGGCGGCGATGCGCTGGCTGGCCGCCGAGCGCGACGAGCTGGCGCTGGCCGCCGTCGCCGCCCGGGACGCGGGGCTCGACGACCGGGCCTGGCGGATCATCCTGCTCCAGTGGCCGCAGGTGGTGTGGCGGGTCCGGGACAGCTGGGCCCCGCTGCTGGAGCTGGCGCTCGACTCCGCGCGCGCGGGCAAGGACGCGTACGCCGAATCGCGGGTGCTCACCCTGCTCGGCTGGGTGCTGACGGAGGAGGGCCGGACCGCCGAGGCCGCCGCCCTGCTGGAACGCTCACCCCTGATCGCCCGCCAGGCCGGCGACCCGCTGGGCGAGGCGACCGCGCTGATCAACCTGGCGGTCGTGCAGGCCGAACTGGGTGCGCTGGACACGGCACGGGAGGGATGCGTCCGGGCCGTCGAGCTGGCCCGTACGGAGGCGGACCGGCACATCGAGATGCTCGCCCTCCAGCACCTGGCGCGGATGCAGCTCACCGCGGGCCGCCCCGAGGACGCCCTCCTCTCCGCCCGGACGGCGCTCGACCTGGGCCCCGAGCACGAGGAGGCGGCCCGCCGGACGCTGCTGCTGGGCATCAGCGGCGAGGCCTGCCTCGCGCTCGGTGCGCGGGACGAGGGCATACGGCTGCTGGACCGGGCGGTGGAGGAGGCGGAGCGCGCCGGTTACGACGAGGGGGTCGTACGGGCTCTGGAGGCGCTGCTGCGCGTGACGGCGCGGGCGGACTACCGGCTACGGCACGAGCAGGCGGTGCGGCGGCTCGCCGACGAGAGCTGAGCGCCCCGCCCCGACGCCGGGCGGGGACGTCAGCCGGACGTCAGCGGCACGGCAGCGGGACGTGAGCGGGGACCGGCAGAGTCCTTCCTGTCAGCAACGCGGGGCTGCCGTCTTGACCAGGCGTTCGCCTCACCATCACTCCCGGGGGAGTCTCCGTGCGTACCTTCCGCAACCGCAGTACCGTCCTGGCCGCCACGACCACCGCCGTCCTGGCCCTCACCCTCACCGCCTGCGGTGACAGCGACACCGGCACCAAGTCCGCCGGTCCGGCGGCGAGCACCTCCGCGACGGTCGCCGCGGAGGCCGCCGGGGCCGAGAAGGCCTCCGGCGACGAGCAGGAGGCCGGCACCACGGGGTCCGCCGAGGCCGGCACCGAGCAGGTCGCCGGCACGGCCAAGGGCTCGGGCACGACGGGCGGATCCGGCGCCGCCGGAGGCACCGGCACGGGCACGGGCACCAAGGCCGCCGCCCTCTGCACCACCAAAAACGTCGCGATCACCGCCGAGCGGCAGGACGGCCCGCCCTACACGCACATCGTGCTGACCGCGAAGAACACCTCGTCGGCGTCCTGCCGGATGAGCGGCTTCCCGCAGATCCAGTTCCTCGAAAGCCACCGGGAGAACGTGCCCCCGGTCGCCAAGAGCAAGCCGGAAGCGCCCGTCGTGCTCACCCCCGGCGCCCCCGCCTACGCGCTGGTGCGGCTGTCGAACGGCGGGGTCAACGAGGACAACGAGGTGGTGACGGACTTCTCCGTGATGCTGGAGGGCTCCGACGGCCAGGCCGCCGTGGCGGCCCCGGGCGAGGGCGGCATCGCCGTCAACCCGGCGAAGTGGGCGACCGGCTACTGGACGTACGAGCTCCGCAACGGCGCCGACGACTTCTAGGCGGCGGGCGTCAGCCTGTCGGTCGTTGCAGGGAGTCGTACGGGGTCGTAGGGGCCGTGGCCGTAGAGGGCCGTAGGGGCCCGTACGCAGTCGTACGCGGTCGTACGCCGGTCGTACGGGAGGCCTCTGAACGCCGAGGCCTCCCGTACGACGACCCCTCAGCCCTGCTCGTCGTCCATCCCTGCCAGCACCAGCGGCAGCCGGGGCGTTCCCTCCGCCGTGACGCGGACGGGGACGCCCCAGTCCTGCTGGTGGACGTGGCAGGCCGGGTACTCGTTGGCCGGGTCGTCGTCGCAGGACGCGGCCATCGCGGAGACGTGCAGCACGCCCTCGGTGACCCCGTCCGCGAGGACCAGGTCCCGCCCGAGGTCCGTGCCCGCGCCGGAGCCTCCGGCCAGCAGCTCGGGCGGGGTGGCGGAGACCAGCAGCCGGGTGGAGGGCCCGTACCGGGTGTCCAGCTTCTGGCCCGCGGGCGCCTGGAAGACCACGTCGAGGCGGAGGGTGCCCGGTGCGATCTCGGTGGCGGCGCGCTGCGTGCGGTGCGCCTGCTCGGGGACGCGTACGGCCTCCTCGGGCAGCCGCAGGCGGGTGAGCCGGTGGCGGGCGGACTCCACGACCACCAGGTCGCCGTCGACCAGCACCGCGTCGCTGGGCTCGCGTACGTCGGTGGCCACCGTGGTGACCTCGTCGGATGCGGGGTCGTAGCGGCGCAGGGCGTGGTTGTAGGTGTCGCTGATCGCCACGGAACCGTCCGGCAGCGCGGTCACACCGATCGGGTGCTGGAGGAGCGCCTGGGCGGCCGGTCCGTCGCGGTGGCCGAAGTCGAAGAGGCCGGTGCCTACGGCGGTGTGCACGTGCTCGTCCCGGTCGACCCAGCGCAGGGCGGAGGTCTCGGAGTCGGCGACCCAGAGCCGCTCGCCGTCGGCGGAGACCGCGAGCCCGGACGGCTGGGCGAACCAGGCCTCGGCGGCCGGCCCGTCGACCAGGCCCTCGTTGGTGGTCCCGGCGGCGACGCGTACGGTCCCGTCCTCGGGGTCGTACGTCCACAGCTGGTGCACGCCCGCCATGGCGATCCACAGCCGGCCGCCGAACCAGGCCAGGTCCCACGGCGAGGAGAGGTCCACCTCGCGCGCCGGGCCGCTGGTCGGGGTCCCCTGCCACCACTGGCGGCCGGTGCCGGCGAGGGTGCTGGTCACCCCGGTCGCGAGGTCGAGGGCGCGGAGCGCGTGGTTGACGGTGTCCGCGACGGCGATACGGCCGTCCGGCAGCACGGCGAGCCCCTGCGGTTCGCTGAACCGGGCCTCCTCCGGGCCGCCGTCGTTCAGTCCGCGGTCGCCCGTGCCGAAGTGGCGCCGTACGGTTTCGCCGTCCGGGTCCAGCTCGACGAGGCGGTGCCGGGTGGTGTCGGAGACGAGGAAGCCCCCGTCGGGCAGGAGCAGCGCCTTGCCCGGGAAGCGCAGGTGCGTGGCGACGGGCTCGGGCGCCACGTAGGGGCCGTCGCCCCGGCGGAGCGTGCCCTTGGCTCCGTGCTCGGCCTCCAGCTCCTCGACCAGCTTCTCGATGGCGTGGGCGTGGCCCTCGCCCGCGTGCTGGGCGACGACATAGCCCTCGGGGTCGATGACGACGAGCGTCGGCCAGGCCCGTACGGCGTACTGCTTCCAGGTGGCCAGCTCGGGGTCGTCGAGCACCGGGTGGTGGACCTCGTACCGCTCGACGGCGTCGACGACGGCCTGGTGCTCGGCCTCGTGGACGAACTTCGGCGAGTGGACCCCGATGATCACCACCGTGTCGCGGTGTTTCTCCTCCAGCTCCCGCAGCTCATCCAGGACATGCAGGCAGTTCACACAGCAGAAGGTCCAGAAATCGAGGATGACGACGCGTCCTCGGAGTTCGGAGAGGGTGTACTGCCGGTCGCCTGTGTTGAGCCAGCCGCCCTTGCCGATGAGTTCGGGGGCGCGGACGCGTGCACGTGTTGCCATGCCACAAGTCAACACCGCCCCCGCCTGCGCGCATTCCGCCGAGGGCCGGGGGAACCTGAGGCGCATGAGACTTCTCGTACGTGAGCGCCTGTTCGCCATCGGTGACGACTACTGGATCGAGGACACCGAGGGCCGCAAGGTCTTCCTGGTCGACGGCAAGGCCATGCGGCTGCGCGACACCTTCGAGCTGAAGGACGCCGACGGCCGGATCCTGGTCGAGCTGCGCCAGAAGCTGATGAGCCTGCGCGACACCATGATCATCGAGCGCGGCGGCGACGAACTGGCCAAGGTCAAGCGCAAGCGGCTCTCGCTGCTCCGCAACCACTACCGGGTGACCCTGGTGGACGGTACGGAGCTGGACGTCAGCGGCAAGATCCTGGACCGCGAGTTCGCCATCGAGTACGACGGCGAGCTGCTGGCCCAGGTCTCGCGGCGCTGGCTGACGATCCGGGACACGTACGGCATCGACGTGGTCCGTGAGGACACCGACCTCGCACTGCTCATCGCCGTGGCGATGAGCGTGATCGTCCTGGCGGACAAGGAGAGGGAGGACTAGCGGGCAGGCCTGACGCCCGGTGGCTTCACCGTTTCACGTGAAACACCGGCCCCCGCGAACGAGCCCCCTCCCCCTCAGCTCGGCGGCGCGAGCCCCAGGCGGCGGTCCTTGAGCGCCGGGAACTGCTCCCGGACCGTGCCCACCTTCGCCGGGTCGAACGCCACGGTCAGGACCTCCTCGTCCGCCCCGGCCTCGGCGAGCACCTCGCCCCAGGGGTCGACGACGATGCTGTGCCCGGCCTGCGGGGTGTCGGCGTGGGTGCCCGCCGTGCCGACGGCCAGGACGTACGCCTGGTTCTCGACGGCGCGGGCCTGCGCGAGGAGCGTCCAGTGCGCGCGCCGCCGCTCGGGCCAGCCCGCCGCCACGACGAGCGTCTCGGCGCCCGCGTCGACCAGCCCGCGGAACTGCTCCGGGAAGCGCAGGTCGTAGCAGGTGGCCAGGCCGAGGGTGGTCTGCGGCAGGGACACGGTCACCAGCTCCTCGCCGGCGCCCATCATCACCGCCTCGCCCTTGTCGAAGCCGAAGCGGTGGATCTTGCGGTAGACGGCCGAGCGCTCGCCGTCCGGGGTGAAGACGAGCGTGGTGTTGTAGAGGGTGCCGTCCGGCGCGCGCTCGACGAAGGAGCCCGCGTGCAGCCAGACCCCGGCCTCGGCCGCCGCCTTGGCCATCGCGTCGTGGGTGGGGCCCTGGAGCGGCTCGGCCTCCTGCTCGAAGGCGGTGTGGGCGAACGCCCCGACCGGCCAGAGTTCGGGAAGGACCACCAGGTCGGAGCCGCGCTGGGCGACCACCAGGGAGGCCGCTCGCTCGCGGCGGGCCGCGACGGATTCGTCCGGGTCTACTGCGATCTGGATGAGGGAGGCGCGCACACTACCACCGTCCTGGCATTCGAGTCGTCAACACGGGCCTACGATCGTCACACGAAAGCACTGCCGGGGTGCCTGCTCGCAGCGTAACTTAGGCGATTGAACCTCCCACGCAGCCAGCAGACAGCGCCGTCAGTGCCGGCCCGCCCGCCAGCACTCCCTGCTCTCTCCAGCCCATGCACCGAAGAACCGCCGAGGGGTCCCGTGACCGTCCATCCCATCCTCCAGACCTACGCCGACGCCGCGACCCACTCCATCGAAGCGATAGCCGAGTTGGTGAAGCCGCTCGCCGAGGGGGAGTGGAACGGCCGTACGCCATGCCCTGGATGGTCGGTGCGGGACATCGTGTCGCACGTCATCGGCATGGAGTGCGAGATGCTCGGTGACCCGCGCCCGATCCATACGCTGCCGCGCGACCTCTACCACGTGCAGAGCGACTTCGCCCGCTACATGGAGATGCAGGTCGACGTCCGGCGCCACCACACCGCTCCGGAGATGACGTCCGAGCTGGAGTACGTCCTCATCCGCCGCGCCCGGCAGCTGCGCAACGAGTCCCGCGCCCCCGACACCATGGTCCGCGCGCCCCTGGGCGCCGAGCAGACCCTCGAAGTGGCGCTCAACTTGCGGGCCTTCGACGTCTGGGTGCACGAGCAGGATCTGCGGGCGACGCTCGGTCAGCCGGGCAACCTGGACTCCCCCGGCGCGCACATCACCCGGGACGCCCTGCTCGCCGCGCTGCCGAAGGTGGTCGCGAAGGACGCGGGCGCACCGGCCAACTCGGCGGTGGTGCTGGACGTGCACGGCCCGGTGGAGTTCCTGCGGACGGTACGGGTCGACGCGGAGGGCCGCGGTTCGGTCGACGGCTCGCCCTCGCTGGGCCCCGCCGTGACGCTCTCCATGGACTGGGAGACGTACGTGCGCCTCGCCTGCGGCCGGGTCCGGCCCGCCACGGTCGCCGACCGCGTCAAGGCCGAGGGCGACCAGGAGCTGGCCACCGCGATCCTGGACCACTTCGCCGTCACCCCGTAGCTCCGGCTTTCCCGGCGGCGCCCGTCCCGGCAGTTCACGGGTGGGCGGGCGCGCCGCCGAGCACGTACGGGTCGACCCCGAGCACGTACGGGTCGACCCCGAGCACGTACGGCTCGATCCCGTACGACACGTACGACAGGGCCCTACGCGGGCACGTGCACGGCCTCCACCCGGCTCACCACATGGTGGTCGCGTTCCCTGAGCGCCGCACGGCGGCGCAGCCGCAGGATCTGGGCGACCCCGAGCGCCTCCAGGACGAAGACCGAGGCGAAGGCGACCCGGTAGTTGCCGCCCGTCGCGTCCAGCAGCACCCCCACGGCGAACAGCGTCGTCATCGAGGCGATGAACCCGCCCATGTTGACGATCCCGGACGCGGTGCCCTGACGCTCCGGCGGATTGGCGGGCCGGGCGAAGTCGAAGCCGACCATCGAGGCGGGGCCGCAGGCGCCCAGCACGACACACAGGGCGGTCAGCAGCCACATCGGTGTGTGCTCGGCGGGGTAGAAGATCGCGCAGGCCCAGAGAAGGGCGGTCGTCGCGACCGTGCCCAGCGCGATGGGGGCCCGTGCCTCCTGGTGGCGGGCGATGACCTGCCCGTAGACGAGCCCCACCACCATGTTGGAGAGCACCACCAGGGTGAGCAGCGTGCCCGCCGTCGCCCGGCTCAGCCCCTGCGCCTCCACGAGGAACGGCATCCCCCAGAGCAGCAGGAACACCATCGCCGGGAACTGGGTGGTGAAGTGCACCCACATCCCGAGCCGGGTCCCCGGTTCTCGCCAGGCGGCGGCGATCTGCTTGCGTACGTACGCGGCGCCCGCGTGCTCGGCGGGCGGCGGCTCGTGCCCCTCGGGGTGGTCCTTGAGGAAGAGCAGGAGCAGGACCAGCACCACCACACCGGCCACCGCACTGCCGGCGAAGGTGGTGGTCCAGCCGAAGCTGTGCAGGGCCCGCGCGATGAAGAGCGTCGAGACGAGGTTGCCCGCCATCCCGAACAACGCGGCGACCTGGGCGATCAGCGGCCCGCGCCGGGCCGGGAACCAGCGGCTGCCGAGCCGCAGCACGCTGATGAACGTC
Organism: Streptomyces sp. NPDC007346; assembly: GCF_040703535.1. Taxonomy (NCBI): domain Bacteria; kingdom Bacillati; phylum Actinomycetota; class Actinomycetes; order Kitasatosporales; family Streptomycetaceae; genus Streptomyces; species Streptomyces sp. NPDC007346. The sequence goes on along the minus strand of NZ_JBEYKR010000011.1, from coordinate 54,983 downwards.
ATCGCGTCACCGCAGCCGAGCAGGGCACGTGCGGCGAGCGCCATGCCGTACGAGGGGGAGAGCGCGAACCCGAGCTGCCCGACCGTGAACAGGACCGCGCCGATGGTGAGGACCCGCTTGGTGCCGAGCCGGTCGACCATCAGCCCCACGGGTATCTGCATACCCGCGTAGACGAGGAGCTGGAGGATGGAGAACGTCGACAGGGCGGAGGCGTTGACGTCGAACCGGTCGGCGGCGTCGAGACCGGCCACGCCCAGGCTCGTACGGAAGATGATGGCGACGAAGTAGACGGCGACGCCGATGCCCCAGACCCAGGCGGCCCGCCGGCCCCCGGGTGGATCACCGGGCAGGGAGAGTGTGGGGGTGGCCGAACTCACCGGTCCTCACCCCGGACCAGCACCCGCACACGCCCGACATGGCGCCGCACGACCTGCGCGGCCTCCTCGGCGTTCCCGCCCTTGATCGCCTCCAGCAGCTCACCGTGCTCGGTGATGTTGGCCGCGATCCTGCCCGGGTGCGCCTCCATCACCGCGACGCCCATCCGCAACTGGCGGTCGCGCATCTGGTCGTAGAGGCGCGAGAGGATCTCGTTCCCCGCGTGCTTCACGATCTCCGCGTGGAAACACCGGTCCTTGACGGCCACCGCCGCCAGATCCCCGGCCTCCGCCAGCTGCCGCTGCTCCTGAAGGAGCTGTTCGAGCCGCGCGATCAACCGGGGTGACGCGGGAACAGCTTTACGCGCCGCGAACTCCTCCACCAGCAGCCGGGTCTCCACCACGTCCTTGATCTCCTGCGCGGAGACCGCGAGCACGAGGGCGCCCTTCTTCGGGTAGAGCTTGATCAGCCCTTCGACCTCCAGCCGCAGCAGCGCCTCCCTCACAGGCGTCCGCGACACCCCCACCGCGTCCGCGAGCCCCCCTTCGGTGAGCAGCGTCCCGCCCTCGTAGCGACGGTCCAGGACCGCCTCCTTGATGTGCGCGTAGACACGCTCGGCGGCGGGCGGCTGCTTGAGGGAGGTGCGGGGCGGCTGTACGGGGGCGGGCGCGGGGGCCGAGGCGGGCATGCGCACAGCATAGATACAACATGCACGCATGGAGGAGCGGCGTCCGGATTCTGGACCGTGGCGGGTTTCCTGCGTCGAAGAGGTGCATCGCAGCGTGCGCTACATGGCCTGTGCAGCGTGCGCTACGTTGAGCGGGTGACAGGTCACGCCATCGAAGAGGTACGTCTCACCGCGTTCAAGAGCTTCCACGGCGCGGTGCTCCCCCTGGCGCCTCTCACCGTCCTGATCGGGCGCAACAGCAGCGGTAAGTCGAACGCGCTGGACGGACTGGAAGTCCTCTCCCGACTGGCCCGTGGCGACGACATCAACGAGGCGCTGGAGAGCCGGCGCAGCGCGGCGGGCCCGGTGCGTGGCGGGCTGAACGGGTGCGTGCCGCACGGCTCGGACCGGTTCTCGCTGGGCTGCACGGTCAGTACGGAGCACGGCCCCATCACGTTCGACGTGACGATCAAGGTGGATCCGGAGGTGCAGATCATCGAGGAACGGCTCACCGGCCCGACCTCGAACGGCACCAAGCCGCTCCTCACCAGCGGGGAGCCCAGCACTCAACGCGCCGACATCGACGCCTCCTGGCACAACGGCAGGCCGGGCCGCAACCCCCGAGCCCCCTTCCGCAGCAGTCGGCTGCTGACCTCTCAGCTCCTCCTCCGCGTCCCCGGCGACAGCGATGGGGAGAACGACACCCTCTGGGCTGCCGAGTCGCTGCTGACCGCGCTCACAGGCGCCTTCCACCTCGATCCCGTACCGCACCTGATGCGACAGTACGTACCGGCTCGCGACACTCACCTCCGCAGAACGGCGGAGAACCTGTCGGCAGCCGTCGGCAACATCCAGCGGCGCGACCCCGGCCTCTTCGCCCGCCTCGTCGATCTCCTGCGCGGGCTGGCCGATCACGACATCGAGCGGCTCGCCGTCACCAAGTCGGAACTGGGGGACGTCATGCTCGCGCTGGACGAGGGCCCCTTGGGCCTCACACCCGCCCGCGAGATGAGCGATGGCATGCTCCGCTTCCTGGCGATCACCACTTCGCTGCTCACGGGCGGCGAAGGACTCGATCTGGGCGCGTCACCCGTCGGCGGCCTCGACCGCTCCCTGACCCTCGTCATCGAGGAGTTGGAGAACGGACTGCACCCCTCGCAAGCGGCGGAGGTCCTGCGGCTCGTACGCGGTGCGGCCACCGAGAGCGCGACCCGGGTCCTGATCACCACCCACAGCCCCGCCCTCCTCTCGGCCCTCAGCGGTGACGACCACCAAGGGGTCGTCGTCTGCTCGCGCGACCGCACAACAGGCACCAGCCTCCTGACCAGGCTCACCGAGCTGGACGGCTACGCCACGGCGATGGGAGCGGGCCCGCTGGGCGACGTGGTGACCCACGGCCGCCTGATGCGGGAGGAGCGCGGCGACCAGGACTACGCCGAATTCGACCGGCTCCTCGGGATCGGGTGAGACCGTGGCCCGGGGGGTGGAGTTCGTCGATACGTCGATCCTGTGCAATCTGCTGGAGGTTCCCGGCAAATGCCAGGACCGCAAGCGAGTGATCGACGAGTTGAAGACCAAGCGGGAGCGCCGGAACACCGATCTACTGCTGCCGGTCACCGCGATCATCGAAACCGGCAATCACATCGCCCAGGTTTCGGACGGCCGCGCTCGCCGGTCCTGCGCGGAACGGCTTTCCGGCGTACTGACCACCGTCATCGAAGGTAAAGCCCCCTGGGCGCTCAACGAGGTCGAGTGGGACGCGGCGGCCCATCTCCAGGCCCTCGTGGACGGCGGCAGCACGGGAAGCAGCCTGATCGAGCACGCCTGCAACCGGCTCGGCTGCGGCGACCTCAACATCCTGGTCGAGCGAGACCGGTATCTCGCGCGTACGTCCGGGGTACGGGCCACGATCTGGACGCTCGACGAACTGCTTTCCTCCTACGCCTGAGCTGAGCCCGCCGTCTGCGCTTATGGACGACCAGGGTCAAGTCTGCGCAAATTCACCCGTTCGGGAACGCATCCATTGCCCTGCCCCAGCAGTCTCACCACCGAGCGGCACCCTTATGTGGCCGCATATCAGGGGCATTTGGAGCGTTCAGTTGAAAATCGTGATCAAGCGCATCAATCGCGTCACCATCACAAGCACCGTGGCTCTCACCGCAGGTGCGGTGCTGGCCAGCGGCGCCTTCGCTTCGACGGCACACGCCGCCACTCCGCCGCCGGCTCCGAAGCTCGTCGCCAAGGGCGGCTTCGTGATGAACAGCGGCACCGGCAAGAGCCTGTTCAGCAAGACTGCGGACACCCGCCGCTCCACCGGCTCCACCACGAAGATCATGACCGCCCTCGTGGTGTTGCAGCAGAAGAACGTGAACCTGAAGACCAAGGTCACGATCCAGAAGGCGTACAGCGACTACATCGTCTCCAAGAACGCCTCGTCCGCCCGGCTCATCGTCGGCGACAAGGTCACCGTGGGCCAGCTCCTCTACGGTCTGATGCTCCCGTCCGGCTGCGACGCGGCGTACGCCCTGGCCGACAAGTTCGGCACCGGCACGACCCGTGCGGCCCGCGTGAAGTCGTTCATCGGCAAGATGAACGCCACGGCGAAGAGCCTCAAGCTGAAGAACACCAACTTCGACTCGTTCGACGGCATAGGGGGCGGGAAGAACTACTCGACCCCCCGCGACCTGACGATCATCGCCCGCCAGGCGATGAAGAACCCCACGTTCCGCGCGGTCGTCAAGACGAAGTCGACGAAGCAGACGGTCACCACGAAGAACGGCGGCAAGCGCGTCATGTCGTGGGCCAACACCAACAAGATGCTCAGCAGCTACAGCGGTGCGATCGGCGTGAAGACGGGCTCGGGCCCGACCGCCAAGTACTGCCTGGTCTTCGCGGCGACGCGCAACGGCAAGACGGTCATCGGCACGGTCCTCACATCGACCAACGAGGCGACCCGCACGGCGGACGCGAAGAAGCTCATGGACTACGGGTTCAAGAAGTAGCCCGCCCGCGAGTACGGCGAAGGGGCTCGGCCCGCACGGTGTGTGCGGGCCGGGCCCCTTCGTCGTACGTACGGCCTATGGCCTACGGCTGCTGCGGCCGGCGCAGGTCGGCCTGGAAGGCATCCCATGCGGCGGGCGCGACGGTGAGGACGGGGCCGCCGGGGCGCTTGGAGTCGCGGACGGCGACGGTACGGGGGATGTTGCGGGCCACTTCGACGCAGTCGTGGTCCTTGGTGCTGTAGCTGGACTTGGTGAACCGGAACGTTCTCATTCCCTCATCCCCTTGGCGATGCTCTGCATGAGCTGTACGGAATCATGTGGCGACAGGCTCGATGTCACCAGGCTGTTGAACATCCCGATGAAGACGGCGCTCCGTTCCGCGTCCTCGATCCAGATCTCGGAGCGCGAGGCGTCCATGTGGACCACGTCCACAGCCCTGTCCTCGCTGAACGACAGGATATTGAACGGCCCGCCGACCCCGCTGTGTCCACCGGACCGGAACGGCAGCACCTGGATGTGGATGTTGGGAAGCTCCGACAGATCACACAGGTGATTGAGCTGCCGCCGCATGACGTCAGGGCCTCCGATGAGCTGCCGCAAGGCTGCCTCCCAGATGACGGCGTGCATCAACAGCGGGTTGTCGCCGTGCAGCCTTCGCTGGCGCCGCGCCCGAGTCTCCACCACGGCTTCGATCTGGTCGATGTCGTCCCAGGGCAGATCCGCCACGCCCATCGCCCTGGTGTACTCGGCAGTCTGGAACAGCCCCGGAATCAGGGCGACCTGCCACTGCCTGTTGCGCAGCGCGCCGTCCTCCATGGCGATGTAGTCCACGCCGCCCGGAACAAGGCCGTTGTCCCACCAGCCCTTCACCTTCCGGCGCTCGCGGTCCGTCTTCGCGATGTCCAACAGTCCGGCGACGACCTGGTCGTCCGCCACCCCGTACAGCTGGCACAACGCCCGGATGTCCGGATCGCGGATCGGAACCCACCCGCTTTCCATCTTCACCACCTTGGTCGCCGTCGCGCTCAGGTATTCGGCAGCCTGCTGCTGCGTCATGCCCGCTCCGAGCCGCAGGCGTTGCAGCTCGCCACCGAGGCGTCGCCCAAGCACAGTGGACGTCCGATTGCCGCGTGCAGCGACTCCGGAATTCCGCATCTCGCCCTCCCGCTGATCACGCACAGTGTGCCAGCAAGCACGACGGCAGCGCCCCTCATTCGCTCGTACGGGGAATATCTTCCCCAAAGTGCTTGAGTCCCAGAGCTTTCTGTCGCTACTTTCAGCACTCCGCTGATTGCACAGCGGATCGGAACCAGCGCAAGCTCGCCACCCACCCCACCCCGGAGGCACGCGACCATGACCGCAGCCCAGGAGATCTCAGCCCCCGCCCCCGAGCCCATCCTCCGGGAGGACCGGGTCGACTACACGCCCACCGCTCGCAGCGTCTCGCTCAGCCGGCATCGGGCCGCTCGGCTCGTCCTTCAGTGGGGGCATCCGACCATGGCCGGGGACGCGGCGCTCCTGGTCAGTGAGTTGGCCACCAACGCGCTGCTGCACGGAGTCATCCGGGGGCGGCTCTTCCGGGTCCACCTCACCCTCACCGAGTTCGTCCTCCGGGTCGCCGTCAGCGATGCGCGTGGGGAGCGGCTGCCCTGCCTCCGGCAGCCCGAGGCCGACGACTGCTACGGGCGCGGGCTCCTGATCGTGGCTCAGCTCGCCGACCACTGGGGCGTCGAGCCCCGCACCGTCGGCAAGTCGGTGTTCGCCGAGCTGTCCGTACGGTGAAGCCCCAGACATGCCGGTGGGCCCGTACGCGGAGCTGCGTACGGGCCCACCGGCCGAGCACCTACGCCCAGGTGATCAGGCGCTTCGGCTGTTCCAGGATCGCCGCCACATCGGCCAGCACCTTGGAGCCCAGCTCGCCGTCGACCAGGCGGTGGTCGAACGACAGCGCCAGCGTGGTGACCTGACGCGGCTTCACCTTGCCCTTGTGGACCCACGGCTGGAGCTTGATCGCGCCGACCGCCAGGATCGCGGACTCGCCCGGGTTCAGGATCGGGGTGCCCGTGTCGACGCCGAAGACGCCGACGTTGGTGATCGTCACCGTGCCGCCCGCCATCGCCGCCGGGGACGTCTTGCCGTCCCTCGCCGTGGTGACCAGCTCGCCCAGGGCCGCCGCGAGCTGCGGCAGCGTCTTGTCGTGCGCGTCCTTGATGTTCGGCACGATCAGGCCGCGCGGGGTGGCCGCCGCGATGCCCAGGTTGACGTAGTGCTTCTGCACGATCTCCTGGTTGGCCTCGTCCCAGGCGGCGTTGACCTCGGGGTTCCGCTTGATCGCGACCAGGAGGGCCTTGGCGATGATCAGGAGCGGGTTGACCCGCACCCCTGCCATCTCCTTGTCCTCCTTCAGCTCCGCCACCAGCTTCATCGTGCGCGTCACGTCGACCGTGACGAACTCGGTGACGTGCGGCGCGGTGAACGCGCTGCCCACCATGGCCTGCGCGATCGCCTTGCGGACGCCCTTGACCGGGATACGGGTCTCCCGGGCCGAGCCGACCGCCGCCGGGGCCTCGGCAGGAGCCGCCGCCGGCTCGGACGCCTGAGGCGCCGCAGCCAGGGAAGCCGGAGCCGGGGAGGCCTCAGCCGCCGGAGCCGCCGCCGCGTGCACGTCCTCGCGGGTGATGATCCCGTCCTTGCCGGTCGGTACCACCGTCGCCAGGTCGATCCCCAGATCCTTGGCGAGCTTGCGTACCGGCGGCTTGGCCAGCGGGCGGCCGGCCGGAGGAGCATCGACCACGGGAGCCGCGGAACCGTGACCGTTCAGCTCGGCCTGCACAGCCGCCGCCACCGCGGCGGCCTCCGGCGCGGCCGAAGCCCCCTTGCGCGGGCGGCGCTTGGTGGAGGACTCCGCGACCCCGTAGCCGACCAGGACCGGCGTACGGCCCTTCGGCTCCTCGGCGGGAGCCTCAACGGGCTCCTGCACCGGGTCGGCCGCGGGAGCAACAGCGTCGTCGCTGCCCGGCGCCACGTCCACCGTGATGATCACCTGGCCGACGTCGACCGTCGTACCCTCCGGGAAGCGCAGCTCGTGCACCACGCCGTCGAACGGGATCGGCAGCTCCACCGCCGCCTTCGCCGTCTCGACCTCGCACACGACCTGGCCGTCGGTGACCGTGTCACCGGGCTGGACGAACCACTTGAGGATCTCGGCCTCGGTGAGCCCCTCGCCCACGTCGGGCATCTTGAACTCGCGGAAGCGAGCGGACGTCTGCGTCATCGTCGTCACGACCCCTCTCTTCTCAGTACGCCAGCGAGCGGTCGACAGCGTCGAGCACCCGGTCCAGGCCCGGCAGGTACTCGTCCTCCAGCCGCGCCGGCGGGTAGGGCGCGTGGTAGCCGCCGACCCGCAGGACGGGGGCCTCCAGGTGGTAGAAGCTGCGCTCGGTGATCCGGGCGGCGATCTCCGCGCCGGAGCCGTAGAAGACGGGGGCCTCGTGGACGACGACGAGCCGGCCGGTCTTCTCCACCGACGTCTGGATGGCGTCGAAGTCGATCGGGGACATCGAGCGCAGGTCCAGGACCTCGATGGACTTGCCCTCCTCCTGGGCGGCCGCGGCCGCCTCCAGGCAGACCTTCACCATCGGGCCGTACGCGACGAGCGTCAGGTCGCTGCCCTCGCGGACGGTGACGGTCTTGTGCAGCGGGCCGGGGATCGCGTCGGTGTCGACCTCGCTCTTGTCCCAGTAACGCCGCTTGGGCTCGAAGAAAATGACCGGGTCGTCGCTCTGGACGGCCTGCTGCATCATCCAGTAGGCGTCGCTCGCGTTGGACGGCGAGACCACCTTCAGGCCCGCCACGTGCGCGAAGAGCGCCTCGGGGGACTCGGAGTGGTGCTCCACCGCGCCGATGCCACCGCCGTACGGGATACGGACGACGACCGGGAGCTTGATCTTGCCGAGCGCGCGGGCGTGCATCTTGGCGAGCTGCGTGACGATCTGGTCGTACGCGGGGAAGACGAAGCCGTCGAACTGGATCTCCACGATCGGGCGGTAGCCGCGCAGGGCCAGACCGATCGCGGTGCCGACGATGCCGGACTCGGCGAGCGGGGTGTCGATCACCCGGTCCTCGCCGAAGTCCTTCTGGAGGCCGTCGGTGATACGGAAGACGCCGCCGAGCTTTCCGACGTCCTCACCCATGATGAGGACCTTGGGGTCGGTGTCGAGGGCCAGGCGCAGCGACTCGTTGAGCGCTTTCGCGATGGACATCTTTTCCACGGCCATGGCTACTTGCCCTCCTCGGCGGAGTCTGCGAACGATGCCTGGTAGGCGGCGAACTGGGCGCGCTCCTCGTCGACGAGGGAGTTGCCGTCGGCGTAGCCGTGCTCGAACAGGGCCATCGGCTCCGGGTCGGGCATCGCCCGTACCGCCTCGCGGACCCGCTTGCCGAGGGTCTCGCTCTCCGTCTCCAGCTCGGTGAAGAAGGACTCGTCGGCGAGCTTCTCCTTCTCCAGGTAGGCGCGCAGCCGCAGGATCGGGTCCTTGGCCTCCCAGGCGGCCCGCTCCTCGTCGGCCCGGTACTTCGTCGGGTCGTCGGAGGTGGTGTGGGCGCCCATGCGGTACGTGAACGCCTCGACCAGGGTCGGGCCCTCGCCGCGGCGGGCGCGCTCCAGCGCGGAGCGGGTGACGGCCAGACACGCGAGTACGTCGTTGCCGTCGACGCGGACGCCGGGGAAGCCGTACCCCTGCGCGCGCTGGTAGAGCGGCACGCGGGTCTGGCGCTCGGTGGGCTCGGAGATGGCCCACTGGTTGTTCTGGCAGAAGAACACGACCGGCGCGTTGTAGACCGCGGAGAAGGTGAACGACTCCGCGACGTCGCCCTGGCTGGAGGCGCCGTCACCGAAGTACGCGATCACGGCCGAGTCCGCGCCGTCCTTGGCGACGCCCATGGCGTAGCCGGTGGCGTGCAGGGTCTGCGAGCCGATGACGATCGTGTACAGGTGGAAGTTGTTGGTCGTCGGGTCCCAGCCACCGTGGTTCACCCCGCGGAACATGCCCAGCAGGTTGGTGGGGTCGACCCCACGGCACCAGGCCACACCGTGCTCGCGGTAGGTCGGGAAGACGTAGTCGTCGTCGCGCAGCGCCCGGCCGCTGCCGATCTGCGCGGCCTCCTGGCCCAGCAGCGAGGCCCACAGGCCCAGCTCGCCCTGACGCTGGAGGGCGGTCGCCTCGGCGTCGAAGCGGCGGGTGAGGACCATGTCCCGGTACAGACCGCGCAGCTCGTCGGCGCTGAGGTCGATGCTGTAGTCCGGGTGCTCGACACGCTCGCCCTCGGGCGTCAGCAGCTGCACGAGCTGGGGCTCGGAACTCTGCGGCTTCTTCGCGGCGCTGGTCCGCTTACTGGCGCGTCGCGGTTTACGCGCGGCGGCAGTGCTCTCCACGGTCACGTGCGTGCTCCTCCGTCGGTCCGGCCCCCGGGGTCTGCCGGGAGACCAGTGCGGCTCGCCTGTGTCCGGACCCGTGCACGGGGTGGGTGCTTCTCGGCCGGGATACAGGCGTGACAGGTGCCCCGGCGAGCGCCCTGTCATAGGCACGTTACCCAGTGCGTCGCACAACTGCGAAACCCTATCTGACCTGCGATTTTGCTTGGATTTCCAAGTAAATCGAAAAAATCGCGAAGCTCTGCTGGTCACAGCACTGGGAACAGCCTTGCAGGCCGCCGGAACAACGGCACGTTATCCCGCGGATCAGCGGCTGGGAAGAGCGGAGGGGAGGCGAGTATGTGAGACTGCGATCGTGCGCGAAGATGGAAAAATCACGGTATTTCTGCTCGACGATCATGAGGTCGTCCGGCGCGGTGTCCATGAGCTGCTCGCCTCCGAACCTGACATCGAGGTGGTCGGCGAGGCGGGTACGGCCGCCGACGCGCTGGTCAGGATCCCGGCGACACGTCCGGATGTGGCGGTGCTCGACGTCCGGCTGCCCGACGGCAGCGGCGTGGAGGTGTGCCGGGAGGTCCGTTCGCTGGACGAGAACATCAAATGCCTGATGCTCACCTCGTACGCCGATGACGAGGCCCTTTTCGACGCGATCATGGCCGGTGCGTCGGGTTATGTACTGAAGGCGATCCGGGGCAACGAACTGCTCAATGCCGTACGGGACGTCGCCGCCGGAAAATCGCTGCTGGACCCGGTGGCGACCGCCCGCGTGCTGGAGCGGCTGCGCGACGGCGGCAGCGGCAGGGGCGACGACAAGCTCTCCGGCCTCACCGAGCAGGAGCGCAGGATCCTGGACCTGATCGGGGAGGGGCTGACCAACCGGGTCATCGGGGAGCGGCTGCACCTCGCCGAGAAGACGATCAAGAACTACGTCTCCAGCCTGCTGTCCAAGCTGGGCATGGAGCGCCGCTCGCAGGCGGCCGCGTACGTCGCACGGCTCCAGGCGGAGCGCCGGTGAGCCGAGCGCCGCCGGGTCGAGCGCTGCCGAGCTGAACGCCGCTGAACCGGGCGCTACTGAGCCGAACGGGTCCTTACGGGCCGGCCCTCGGGGACTTTGGTCCCGGGTCACCCAGGGCCGGGGACTCTTACCCGGCCCCTACGTGTGCCGGACAGTGGACCGTATGCCCTCCGACGAATCCCCCGCGCCCACGGCGATGGAGCTGCTCCGCCGGGTCCCGTACGGCCGTCTCGCCACCAGCATGCGCGCCCTGCCGTTCCTGGCGGTGGCCCGGCACGTCGTGAGCGACGGCCGCATCCTGCTGCGGATGCACAGCGGCTTCGGCTACCACGAGGCGTGCGACGGGAGCGTCGTCGCCTATGGAGCCGACAACTACAACGCGGCCGCGTCGGGCGACGGCGGCGACCTGTGGTCGGTGCAGTTCACCGGGCCCGCCGAGATCGTCCACCCCTGCTCCGAGCAGGCGGAACTCTTCGGTGCCGCCCCCGTCCGCGCCAACGGGGAACCCTTCGAGCCGGCCTACCTCCGGGTCGACCCGCACTTCGTCACGGAGCACACTCTGGCCTTCGACGCAAGTCAGCTTGTCCGCCACGCAGCGTGATCTACCATTTGGTAAGTGCCGCGCTCATATGTAACCCGCCCACCAGTTCCTCCGGTCGGCGAGGTGCTGCGCCGCTATCCCCACGTGGGAGAACCGCTCGCCTGCGAGCCGATCACCAAGGGCCTGCTGAACCACGGATACCGCGTGTCCACCACCCGCGGCTCCTACTTCCTCAAGCACCACCTCGACAAGAGGCACATCGACGACGCCACCGGTGAACGCGCCACGATCGTGCGCCAGCACCGCGCCACCCAGCGCCTGGCCTCCCTCGGCGTCCCCGTCGTCCCGCCCCTGGCCGACGCGGAAGGCACCACGGTCACCGTGATCGGCGACCGCTGCTACGCCCTGCACCCCTGGGTCGACGGCCTGCACCGGGTCGGATCCCAGCTCACCCCCCACCAGTCCCGGCGTCTCGGGACGCTCCTCGGAGCCGTACACACCGCTCTTGAGCAGGTCATGGAGCCGGGCGGGGCGCCTGAGCCGTCGGTGGGGTCCGTGCCCGCCGGGTACGGCAGCCCGCGCGCCGCCGACACGTTCGCCCTGATCGACGAACTGCTCGCGATGGCGCGCGGGCAGCGCCCCCGGGACGCCCCGCGCGATGCCTTCGACGAGCTCGCCGTGCACCGGCTCGTGGAGCGCCGGTCCCTGCTGGAGCGGCATGCGCACCGCCGCCCGCCCACCCCGGACGGGCCCGCCACCGGGTGGGTGCACGGGGACTTCCATCCGCTCAACCTGCTCTACCGGGGCGCCGATCCGGTCGCGATCGTGGACTGGGACCGGCTGGGCGTCCAGCCGCGCGCCGAGGAGGCGGTCCGGGCCGCGGCGATCTTCTTCGTGCAGCCGGGCGGGGAGCTGGACCTGGCGAAGGTACGGGCCTACGCCCGCGCGTACCGGCGCGCGGCGGGCGCGAGCGCGGCCGAACTGGCCGCCGCCGTGCACCGGGTGTGGTGGGAGCGGCTCAACGACTTCTGGATACTGCGCTGGCGCTACCGCCTGGACGACCGAAGGGCCGACCCGCAGTTCCCCGCGGTGTCGGCCCTGGCGGTGTGGTGGACCCGTGAGTACGAGGCGGTGTGCGCGGCGTTCACGGAGTGACGCGTGCGCGTAGGGATCACGCGTGCGCGTAGGGATCACGCGTGCGCTCAAGGGGGCACGCGTGATCCGTAAACGTGATCCGTAAAGGGGTCACGCGTGCGTCTATGAGGTGATGCGTACTCCTATAAGGCGATGCGCACCCCTATGACGTGACGCGTGCGCCTGTGAGGACGCGTACCCCTATGACGTGGCCCGGACTCTACGGAGCGGTGCCCCCCGCCGCAGGGCCGCCGGCCGCGTCGCCCGTACCGCTGTTGCCGGCGTTGCCCGCGTTCGCGCCTTCGGAGCCGCCGGGCTCCCCGCCGTTGCCGCCCGGTGTGCCCGGGTCGGTGGTCGGTTCGGTGGGGTCGCCGCTCGGTTCGCCGCTGGTGCCCTCGTTGGTGGTGCCGTCCGTCGTCCCGGCGTCCGTGTTGTCGGACGGGGTCGGGGACGGGGTGAACGAGGGCTGGGTCGGGGTCGGGGGCGGGTTGTACGGCGGCGGTTCGGGCTGCGTCCGGCCGCCTCCGGGGTCGGTCGGCTGCTCGGGCTCCTCCGAGGGCTCCTCCTCGGTCGGCTCCTCCGAGGGCGTCTCCTCGGACGAGCTCACCGAGGTGGACGGCGTGACCGGCGTCTTCTCGTTGTCGTCGCCCTTCGACGCGCTGATGGCGAAGGCCACCCCGGCGCCGATCGCGACCAGGGCGAGCAGCACGAAGAGCCACATCTTGTTGCGCCGGCCGCCGCCGTGCTGACCGTTGTCGTAGCCGTTGTATCCGTTGTATCCGCCGTCGTCCGGGTTCATCGGGGGCAGGATCGGGCCCTGCGAGGTGTCCCCGTGCATCGGGTGGCCCATGGCCCGGGTCGAGCCCGTCATCCCGTGCGGCGGGGTCTGGCCGCCCTCGTGAAGCCCGACCGGGCCGGTGTTCCACGTACCGGTGTGGCCGCCCTGCACCTGGAGCATCTGCAGGCTGTACTGGACCAGGCCGCGCATCTCCTCGGCGCTCTGGAACCGGTCGTCCGGGTCCTTGGCCAGCGAGCGCATCACCATCCCGTCCAGCTCCGGCGGCACCACGTCCGAGACCTCCGACGGCTGCACCGGGATGTCCTGGACGTGCTGGTAGACCACCGAGAGCGGGGTCTCGCCGGTGAACGGGGGCCGCAGCGCGAGCAGTTCGTAGAGCAGGCAGCCCGTCGCGTACAGGTCGGAGCGGTGGTCGACGGCCTTGCCGAGCGCCTGCTCGGGGGAGAGGTACTGCGGCGTGCCCATGACCATGCCGGTCTGGGTCATCGTCGACTGGGCGCCGTGCAGCGCCCGCGCGATGCCGAAGTCCATCACCTTGACCGCGCCGGAGTCCGTGATGATCACGTTGGCGGGCTTGATGTCGCGGTGCACGATGCCGTGCTGGTGCGAGTAGGCCAGCGCCTCCAGCACCCCCGAGACGATGATCAGCGCCTGCTCGGGCGGGGGCGCCTCGGCGGTCAGCAGGAGGTCGCGGATGGTGCGGCCCTCGACCAGCTCCATCACGATGTACGGGACGGTCTGGCCGCCCACGGTGTCCTCGCCGGAGTCGTACACGGCGACGATCGCGTGGTGGTTGAGACCGGCGACGGACTGCGCCTCGCGCGTGAAGCGGGCCTTGGAGACCGGGTCCTCGGCCAGGTCGGAGCGGAGCAGCTTGACCGCGACCGTACGTCCGAGCCGGACGTCCTCCGCCGCGTACACCTCCGCCATGCCGCCCCGGCCGAGCCGGTAGGTCATCCGGTAACGTCCGTCACCGACGACGCCGCCGACACCCCAGGCGTCGGAGCCATCCGAAACTCCGCCGCCGTTTGCTTCGGAATCGGGTGCCATCAGTCCTCGCCGTCGTATCTGTCCGCGCGTCCGCGGGTTCTCACGGTGCCTTGCTGCATTGCCACGTCACGCTACAGCCTCCGCCGGACACCCAGGTTCCGCACCGGACGGATCATCGGACCGGCCGGCGCACCTCGCACCTGGGTTGTCGGCGTTTCCTGTAACGCTTCCGAGACGCTTCCTGTGCTTAGGGTCACGGAACGGGCACCCGGCTTGACGTGTCGGACCCCTCGGGCAGACTTGGCGCGTAATCGCGTTGTACGGAACCAGGTCGCACGCGACCGCGTCCTACAGAAGCGTCGCGTGTGCATCACGTCGTGTGCGCGGCACATCACGTGCGCACACCGCGTGCCAGGGCCGCGCCGCCGAGGGGGAAGCAAGTCATGAGCCAGGACGGCGCACAGGGCCGCTATGCGGGCGGGGCGGTGGCAGGCGGCCGCTACCAGCTGCGTGACCTGCTCGGCGAGGGCGGGATGGCGTCCGTATACCTGGCCTACGACTCCGCTCTGGACCGCCAGGTCGCGATCAAGACCCTCCACACCGAGCTGGGGCGCGAGCAGTCGTTCCGCGAGCGGTTCCGGCGCGAGGCGCAGGCCGTCGCCAAGCTCCAGCACACCAACATCGTCTCCGTCTTCGACACCGGTGAGGACGAGCTCGGCGGCGCGCTGATGCCGTACATCGTCATGGAGTACGTCGAGGGGCAGCCGCTCGGCTCGGTGCTGGCCGCCGACATCCATCAGTACGGTGCGATGCCCGCCGACAAGGCGCTCAAGGTGACGGCGGACGTGCTGGCCGCGCTGGAGACCAGCCACGAGATGGGCCTGGTCCACCGCGACATCAAGCCCGGCAACGTGATGATGACCAAGCGCGGCGTCGTGAAGGTCATGGACTTCGGCATCGCCCGCGCCATGCAGTCCGGTGTCACCTCGATGACGCAGACCGGCATGGTCGTCGGCACCCCGCAGTACCTCTCCCCCGAACAGGCCCTGGGCCGCGGTGTGGACGCCCGATCCGACCTGTACTCGGTCGGCATCATGCTCTTCCAGCTCCTCACCGGCCGCATCCCGTTCGACGCGGACTCGCCGCTCGCCATCGCGTACGCGCATGTGCAGGAGGAGCCGGTCGCGCCCTCCAGCATCAACCGGTCGGTCACCCCCGCGGTGGACGCGCTCGTCGCCCGCGCCCTCAAGAAGAACCCGAACGAGCGCTTCCCGAGCGCCGCCGCGATGCGGGACGAGATCGCCCGGGTCCTCAACGCCTCCGGCGGCCAGACCGGCGCCCCGGCGATCGTCGCCGGGGGCGGTCCCGCGAACAGCGGTGCGGGCGTCGGCTCGGCGGTGTTCCCGCCCGTGGACCAGGCCACCCCCGCCCCGCAGAGCGTCCAGACGCCGTACCAGCCGCACCCGCAGCACCAGCAGCCGCACCACCCCGGCCCGTACAACCAGCCGGCCCCGACGCCCGCGCCGGGCTACGGCTACCCGCAGGCGGCCCAGAGCTACCCGACGCCGGGGCCCCTCGCCCACCAGACCCCGCCGCCGTACACGATCAACCCGCAGCACGAGACGGCCGCCGGCGCCGCGGGCGGCTCCTCCTCCAAGCGGAACATGCCGGTCATCGTCGGCTCGATCGTCGTCGCGCTCATCGCCGTCGGCGGGCTGATCACCGCGCTCGCCCTCCAGGACAACAAGGACGACGAGGCGGGCAAGGGCGGCGACCCGGGCACCAGCGAGACCTCGACGGACGAGGGCTACCGGCCGCCGGAGCGCAACCGGACGATGAAGACGACGAAGTGCACGGACGCCATGGAGGACTCCAACGACCCGAAGAAGGTCCAGGCGCCCAACTTCGTCTACAAGGACATCCTCTCGGCCAAGGAGTGCGCGGCGGCCGCCGGCTGGACGGTCAAGGAGATCGAGGAGCCGGGCAACACGTACGCGGAGGGCCAGGTCGTCGGACAGTTCCCGTCCTCGGGTACGGCGGTCTCCGAGCGCGGCGCCCACTTCGAGCTGAAGGTCTCCACGGGCCGGCCTTCCTGAACGGTCCGTCCGGGGTGACCTGCTTGGTCGCCCGGTGTTTCTGCTGTTGCTGGCGTTCTCAGCGTTGTCGGTGCTCCCGGTGCTCCCGGTGCTCGTACGTGATCGCCGCGCGGCCGATCTGATCATGTGCGAGGCCTCCGATCTCCGATCCGGAGCGGTAATCGACCCGGAACGGCCGGTTGTCTCCGCCTCTCCCGTCCGGGATGCCGGGTGCTGGAGCCCGTGTGACGCTGATCTCATGGTTCCAGGACGTCCGGCCGTGTGGCCGTCGAGGTGCGCGGTCTGTCTGCTGCTGGCGGCCGGCGCGGTGCTGGGGCCGTGGGGGACACCGGGCCCACCGGGCGGGACCGCCTACGGGGCGTCGGCGGCCGACTCCCCTCCCACCGGCGCCACACCCACCGCCACACCCCCTGGCCCGTCGAGCCCCGCCGCCACGCCGCTCCCGTCGGGGACTCCGGCGGGCGCCGCGCCCCCCTCGGCCCTCCCTTCGGCCGACCCTCCCTCCGGGCTTCCTTCGGCCCTGGTCCTGCCTCTGCCGCTGCCTCTGTCGCCCCTGCCGTCCGGCCTCCCCGGCTCCGGAGAGGCGGAAGGGCCCGTCGGCAGCCCCTCCGCCGAGCCCGGTGACGTGGACGGCTCCGCCGAGGCCCCCTCCGACTCCGCCTCGTCCTCCCCCAGCCGTTCCGCTTCCGTCGAGGTGTCGGGGTCGACCGCGCCCATGGCCGGGCGCGAGGCCGGGGCCGGGAAGGCGCGCCCCGGGCGTTCGCTGACCCCGCTGGAGCTGACGCGGGCCGAGACGCCGACCGAGCCGGAACCGTCGCTGGGGCCCGAGGACACCGCCGCTGACCTGCTGGTCTTCACCCCGCCGCCCGAGGCGTTCAGCGAGCCGGGGCCTCCGCCCGCCCGCGCCCTGGACGCCGCCGCCGTACGTCAGGTCCAGCAGGTCTCGCTGGGTTCGGGGATCGCCCTGGTGGGGCTCGGACTCGCCTTCCTCGCCTTCCGCTTGCGCCGTGTGAACTGATCGTCCCCCTCCGTGGCCGCTCCGCCCGGACGACTTGCCAAGAGCAACATACTCGGTATACATACTCAGTATGTCGATCCGCCACGGGCTGCTGGCCCTTCTGGAGCGGGGCCCTCGGTACGGGTCCCAGCTCCGCACCGAGTTCGAGTCGCGCACCGGCTCCACCTGGCCCCTCAACGTCGGCCAGGTCTATACGACGCTCAGCCGCCTGGAGCGCGACGGCATGGTCGTGCAGGAGGGGGCCGACGAGGCCGGGCACGACCTGTACGCGATCACCGACGGCGGCCGGGCCGAGCTGCGCAGCTGGTTCGAGACCCCGGTGGACCGCACCAGCCCGCCCCGCGACGAACTGGCCATCAAGCTGGCCATGGCCGTGGGGGCCCCGGGTGTCGACATCCGTGATGTCATCCAGTCCCAGCGCCACCACACCCTCAAGGCCATGCAGGACTACACCCGGCTCAAGGCCCAAGCCCTGGCCGATGTCCCGGCCAACCGGGACGAGGTCGCCTGGCTCCTCGTGGTGGAGCAGCTGATCTTCCAGGCGGAGGCCGAGGCCCGCTGGCTCGACCACTGCGAGTCGCGGCTCGTCCGCCTCGCCGAAGCCGCCGCCACCGAGCCCTCGGCCGAACCCGGCCCGGCGGCCACCCGCGGACCGGCCCGCGCCCTGACCGGGCGTACGAAGGTCCGGCGCTGAGCCGGGCCGGCACCGAGACGGTCCGACCGGCCCTGCACTGAGGCCGCCCGATCGGGCCCGCATCGAAGCCCGACCGACCGGCCCCGGCCCCGGCCCTGGCGCCGTGCCTGCTCGACCGGCCCGTCCCGGCCCTGACCTTCACCTTTCCCGTCCCGCACCCAACGACCAGCGCGACCTTCCCAGGGGGGAACCACCCACCATGTCCTCGCCCGCCGTCACACCGCCGCCGCCGTCCTCCGGGGCACCCGCAGGCGCCCCCGTACTCGAACTGCGGGACCTGACCCGTACCCACGGCTCCGGCATCGCCGAGGTGCACGCCCTGCGCGGGATCAGCCTCGCCGTGTACCCGGGTGAGCTGGTCGCCGTGATGGGGCCCTCCGGCTCCGGGAAGTCCACCCTGCTGACCCTGGCCGGCGGGCTCGACAACGCCAGCAGCGGCCAGGTGATCATCGAGGGCCAGGACATCGCGTCCCTCGGCCGCAAGGGCGTCGCCGCCCTGCGCCGCCGCAGCGTCGGGTACGTCTTCCAGGACTACAACCTCATCCCCGCCCTGACCGCCGCCGAGAACATCGCGCTGCCGCGTGAACTCGACGGCGTCTCCCTGCGCAAGGCCCGCAAGGAGGCCCTCGCCGCACTGGCCGAGATGAAGCTGACCGAGATAGCCGACCGCTTCCCCGACGAGATGTCCGGCGGACAGCAGCAGCGCGTCGCCATCGCCCGCGCCCTCGTCGGCGACCGGCGCCTCGTGCTCGCCGACGAGCCGACCGGAGCGCTCGACTCCGAGACCGGGGAGGCCGTCCTCGCCCTGCTGCGCACCCGCTGCGACCAGGGCGCGGCGGGGGTCATGGTGACCCACGAGCCCCGGTACGCGGCCTGGGCCGACCGGGTCGTCTTCCTCCGTGACGGTTCGATCGTCGACCAGACGCTGACCACCGGGGCCGACTCACTCCTCACGACGGGAGCGTCGGGAGCCGCGGAAGCGGCAGAGCTCGGCGGAGCCACCGGAACCACCGGGCCCACCGGGCCCACCGGGCCCACCGGAACCAGCGGAACCAGCGGAACCAGCGGAACCAACGGCTCCACCGGAACCCCCGAGGCCGCCAAGTGAGCCTCTTCCCCGGATGGCGCGCCGCCTTCCGCATAGCCAGACGTGACGCGATGCGGGCCAAGGGCCGCAGCGCCCTCGTCGTCGCGATGATCGCCCTGCCGGTCCTCGGTGTGACCGCCGCCGACCTGACGTACCGCAGCGCCCTGCCCACCGTGGCGGAGGAACTGACGGCGGATCTGGGGGCGGCCGACGCCCGCTTCACGGACCAGGGGGCGGGCCCGGTCCGGCTGGAGCAGATGCCCGACGGCATCATGTGGCAGACGCCCGAGGACACCCCGGAGAGGCGTGAGGGGGACCAGCCGAAGCCCGTCGACGTACCGGCGACCTTCCCGAAGGGCTCGCGGTACGTCACCGAGCAGTCCGTGCCCGCGTCCGTGACCACCCGCCACGGCATCACCAACACCGAGATCACCGAACTGGCCGTCGCGGACCCGATGCTGCGCGGCCGGGTCGAACTGACCGACGGCGCCTACCCGCGGGCCAAGAACGAGATGGCCGCGACCAGGGCCTTCCTCGACGCGTCCGGGCTCTCCGTCGGCGACCGCGTCACCGTGCGCGGCCCCGAGCAGGTCTACACCCTCACCGGAGCGGTGGAGCTCCCCGCCGAGCTGAAGGCCGAATCCCTGTTCGCCGTCCCCGGCGCGGTCATCGCCCCGTGGCAGAGGACCGCCGACGGCGACAAGGAGATCCTGCCGCCCCAGGCGAGCAGGCTGAGGTGGCTGGTCCAGGGCCCGCCCGGGGCAGGCGTGACCTGGCCGGACGTCCTCGCCGCCAACGACAAGGGCGTGGTGGTACGAGCCCGCCAGGTCGTCCTCGACCCGCCCCCGGACTCCGAAGTCCCCATGGCCGCGAGCTTCCAGAGCTGGGAGAACGACAACAGGGAGCTGACCGCGGCGGCCCTCACCGTGGCCGCCATGGCCGTACTGGAGATCGTGCTGCTGGCCGGTCCGGCGTTCGCCGTCGGCGCCCGCCGTTCGCGCCGGCAGCTGGGCCTGGTCGGTTCGTGCGGCGGCACCCGCGGCCAGGTCCGGGCCGTGGTGCTCGCGGGCGGTGCGGTGCTCGGCGGAGCCGGCGCGGTCGTCGGCGTCGGGGCCGGGTTCGGGCTCACCGCCCTGTTCCGCCCGATGATCGAGGAGTTCACCGGCAGCCGCTTCGGCGAACTGACCGTCCGGCCCTGGGAGATCCTCGCCATCGCCGTACTCGGCCTGGTCACCGGTGTCCTCGCCGCACTCGCCCCGGCGATCGTGGCGGGCCGCCAGTCCGTCCTGGAGTCGCTCACCGGCCGCCGCGGCTCCCGCCGCAGCTCCCGGGTGCTGCCCATCGTCGGCTCCATCGTGCTCGCGGGCGGCACAGCCGTCGCCGTGTACGGGGGCGTCAGCGGCAACACCACCCTGGTCGCGGGCGGTTCGGTCCTCGCCGAACTGGGTCTCCTCGGCTGTATCCCGGTCGTCGTCGGCCTGCTCGGCCGGCTCGGCCGCCGGCTGCCGCTGACGCCCCGCATCGCCCTGCGCGACGCGGCCCGCAACCGGGGCCGTACCGCACCCGCCGTCGCCGCCGTCATGGCCGCCGTCGCGGGCAGCGTCGCCATCGCCACGTACACCGCCAGCGGCAACGCCGAGCAGGCCTACAACCACGAGCCCAACCTCACCCCGGGCACCGCCGCGCTGATGGCCTTCGACCCCGCCGAGAAGCCCGACCTGCTCCGCGCGCGGGCCGCCGTCGAGCAGAACTACCCCGTGACCGGGGCGCCCGCCGGGCTCGGCCGGGTCTGGGCGGGCAGCGACTGCTTCGTGTACTACGAGGAGGAGAACGGCTGCGGAACCCTGGAGATCGTCAAGCCCACCGGGAAGGCCCACTCCTGCCCCCTGAAGGGCAAGGGCGCCAGGGAACTCGCCCTGCGGATCTCGGCCGACGAGCACAAGCGGCTGATGAACTCCCCCGCCTGTGTGGACGCGAACTACACCATGATCACCTTCGGCAGCAGCGACCACAAGATCGTCATCGGGGACGCCGCCCTGCTCACCTCGTACGTGAAGCTGGACGACCCGGCCGCGGCGAAGGCCCTCGCCGCGGGCACGCCCGTCCTGCTCAACTCGGCGTACGCGAAGGACGGCGAGGTCACCCTCAAGGCACACCACCTCTACAACGAGCGTGACAAGAAGATGCGCGCCCTGCACCCCGGCAAGGACCGCACCACCACGGACCGGTTGAAGGTGTACGTCGCCCCGGACCGCTACGCGGTGACCCCGGGCATCCGCATGGTGATGCCGCAGCAGACCGCGGACCGGCTCGGCCTGCACACGGAGGAGCTCGGCTCCATCTACACGCTGAACCGCGAGCCGACCGACGCCGAGCAGCAGGCGGCCGACGCGGCGATGGCGCAGGCCGGCGACCGCGCGTACGTGTCGACCGCCAACTCCGCCCTGCAACGTGACGACGCGACGGTCCTGCTGATCCTCGCCCTCTTCGCCGGGATCGTGACCCTGGGCGCGGCGGCCATCACGACCGGGCTCTCCAAGGCCGACGCGGAGGCCGACCTCACCACCCTCAGCGCGGTGGGCGCGCCCCCGGGCGTGCGGCGCTCGCTCTCCGGCTTCCAGTGCCTGGTCGTCGCCCTGACCGGGGTGCTGCTGGGGACCGCGGCGGGGATCGTGCCCGCCATCGCGCTGCGCCTGACCGACCTGCGCGAGGCCCTGGCGGTGATGCGGGCGGATCCGATGCAGTCGGCGTACACGCCGATCGTGATGCCGTGGGAGACCATCGCGCTGCTGGCCCTGGTCGTCCCGGTGCTGGCCGGACTGCTGGCCGCCGGCCTCACCAGCTCCCGGCTGAAGCTGGCCCGACGGGCGGGTTAGGCGCCCGCTCCGCGTGCCCTCGGGACGCATCCGGTGCCCTCGGAGACGGTGGATCATCCGTTTCCGGGGGCACCACCGTGGTGTACGGCACGTGTGCGAGACAATGGCGGCATGGAAATGCCGAGGAATGACCGGTCGCAGGAGCACCCGCAGGTCCTTGTAGTGGGCCAGGACGGAATGGCTATCGGCGGCGGTGCCAGTGACGACGAGTCGCGCGAGGTCCCGGTGACGGAAATGGTCGAACAGCCCGCGAAGGTCATGCGCATCGGCAGCATGATCAAGCAGCTTCTGGAGGAGGTCAGGGCGGCCCCTCTCGACGAGGCGAGCCGGGTCCGGCTCAAGGAGATCCACGCCAGCTCCGTGAAGGAGCTGGAGGACGGTCTCGCACCGGAGCTGGTGGAGGAGCTGGAGCGGCTCTCCCTGCCGTTCACCGAGGAGTCGGTGCCCTCCGAGGCCGAGCTGCGGATCGCGCAGGCCCAGCTGGTGGGCTGGCTGGAGGGCCTCTTCCACGGCATCCAGACGGCGCTGTTCGCCCAGCAGATGGCGGCCCGCGCCCAGCTGGAGCAGATGCGGCGGGCGCTGCCGCCCGGGATGGCCCACGAGGACGAGGAAGGCGGCGGGGACCCGCACGGGCCGATCCGTTCGGGCCCGTACCTGTAGCCGTACCGGTCTCTGTAGCCGTATCGGTCCCTGTAGCCGTATCGGTCCCGCAGCTGTATCCGCCGCGTAACCGTATCCGTCCCCGCAGCCGTACCCGCCCCTGAAGCCGTACCCGTCCCTGGCCGACCGCACGCGGAGGGCCCGGCGCACCCCGTGAGATGGACGCCGTTCGTCGCGTCCACCTCTTGAGGTGTGCCGGGCCCCGCCGCGTTCCGGGCTCCCGGGGCGCTACGCGCCCGGGGCGACCAGCAGCACCTTGCCGATGTGGGCGCTGGACTCGAGCACCCGGTGAGCCTCGGCGGCATCATCCATCGGCACCGTGCGGTCCACGACGGGCCGGACCACTCCGCCCGCGATCAGCGGCCACACGTGCTCGCGTACGGCGGCGACGATGGCGGCCTTCTCGGCGAGCGGGCGGCCCCGCAGCGAGGTCGCGGTGACGGCGGCCCGCTTGGTCAGCAGGGCGCCGAGGTTCAGCTCGCCCTTCGTGCCGCCCTGGAGGCCGATGATCGCCAGGCGGCCGTTGACGGCGAGCGCCTTCACGTTGCGGTCCAGGTACTTGGCGCCGACGATGTCCAGGATGACATCGGCCCCCGCGCCGTCGGTCGCCTTCGCCAGCTCCTCGACGAAGTCCTGCTCGCGGTAGTCGATGAGGATGTCGGCGCCGAGCGCCGCGCACTCGGCGAGCTTCTGCTGGCTGCCCGCCGTGACCGCGACCCGGGCGCCGACCGCCTTCGCCAGCTGGATGGCCATCGTGCCGATGCCGCTGGAACCGCCGTGGACCAGCAGGGTCTCGCCGGGCCGGAGGTGGGCGACCATGAAGACGTTGGACCAGACGGTCGCGGTCACCTCGGGCAGCGCGGCCGCCTCCGTCAGATCGACGCCGTCCGGTACGGGCAGGAGCTGGCCCACCGGTACGGCGACCTTCTCCGCGTAACCGCCGCCCGACAGCAGCGCGCACACGGCGTCGCCCACCGCCCAGCCGGTCACCCCCGGGCCGAGCGCCGCGATCCGGCCCGCGCACTCCAGGCCGGGGTAGGGGGAGGCGCCGGGGGGCGGGTTGTAGAAGCCCTGCCGCTGGAGGACATCGGCACGGTTGACGGCGCTGGAGACGACCTCGACGAGGACCTCGCCGTCGCCGGGTACGGGATCGGGCACCTCGGCCCAGACGAGCGCCTCGGGGCCACCGGGTTCGGGGATCGTGATCGCATGCATGGCCGCGAGGCTACTCCCGCCGCTGCCCGTCCGCGCTGTGTGACGGCCGGCCCGCGCGGCTTGCCGCCGGACCCTCCCCGCGGCTTCCCCCGGTCAGGGGCGGTGGTGCGGTGGCAGCGGCAGATGGGGCAGGGAGGGGACGGACCGGCCCGATCCGGGGGGCGGGGTGGCGCGCACGATGGCGATGACCCGGTCCGTCAGCTGCAACGGGCTGGCCGCCGGGTCGTCGTAACCGAGCAGCCGGTGCCCACGCAGCACGCTGACGACCAGGTCGTCGGTCTCCCGGACGCTCTTGCCCACCTCGGCCTTTATCACCGGCCGTTCGACGAGGTCGAGGCCGCTGCCCTGCTGGATCAGGTCCTCCATCACCGTGCCCGCGCTGGGGCTGAGGACGGAGAGGCCGAGCAGCCGTCCGGCGGCGCTGGCGCTGGTGATCACCGCGTCGGCGCCGGACTGCCGCAGCAGGGGCGCGTTCTCCTCCTCGCGGACCGCCGCCACGATCTTCGCCCCGCGGTTCAGCTGACGCGCGGTCAGCGCCACGAGCACGGCGGTGTCGTCGCGCTGGGTGGCGATGACGATCTGACGCGCCTTCTGGAGCTCGGCCCGCAGCAGCACATCGCTGCGGGTGGCGTCGCCGAGCACGCCGGTGAAGCCCTCGGCGTTGGCGGCCTCGATCACCTTGGAGGCCGGATCGACGACGACGATCTGCTCCTTCGCCAGGCCGGTGGCGCGGAGGGTCTGGATAGCCGAACGGCCCTTGGTGCCGAAGCCGACGACGACAGTGTGGTCACGCAAGTTGGATCTCCAACGCTTCAGCCGGAAGTCCTCCCGGGTCCGCTCCGTGAGGACCTCGAGAGTGGTGCCGACCAGGATGATCAGGAAGAGCACGCGCAGCGGTGTCACGAGCACCACATTGATCAGCCGCGCACCGTCGCTGAACGGGGTGATGTCTCCGTACCCGGTGGTGGAGAGGGTGACCGTCGCGTAGTAGACGGCGTCCAGCAGGTCGACCTTGCCGTCGGCGGTGTCGTTGTAGCCCTCGCGGTCGAGCCAGACGATCAGCACCGTCGCGGCCAGCACGAGGAGCGCCATCAGCAGCCGCTTGCCGACCTGCCGCGCCGGACCGTCGACGACCCGGCGCGGGAGCATCACCCGCGTCGGTACGACATGCTCGTCGGCCCGCCTGGCCATCGCGTCGTGGCCGGGAAGTTTCACGTGAAACACCCTTCCGTCCACGGTGCCGCCGGGGCCCATGGGAGATCCAGGACCTCCACCTCGGTGCCGGACCGCGCCCCGCCGGCCGGCACGACGGCCAACCCGTCCGCCGCGGCGATCCCGCGCAGCATCGCGGGGCCGTTGTAGCGCAGGGGCGCCACATGGTCCCGGGCGCCCGCACGGCCCGCGCGGTGGACCACGGGGACGAGACGGGTGTCGTGCGGATGCCCGGGGACATCGGCGTGGACGAGCGCCCGGTACGCGTCCTGCTCCGGGCGGCCCGCCAGCCCGGCGAGGAGCGGTTCGGCGAGGGTCAGCAGCCCCGATACGGCCGCGAGCGGATTGCCGGGCAGCCCGACCAGGTACGGCCCGTCCGGGGAGAGCCGCGCCAGGAGCATGGGGTGGCCGGGGCGTACGGCGACGCCGTCCACGAGCAGCTCGGCGCCGATGGCGGCCAGGACCGGGTGCACATGGTCGACCGGGCCCGCCGCGGTCCCGCCGGTGGTGACGATCAGGTCGGCGTCGGAGGTGGTGAGGGCCTCGCGCAACGCCCCGGCGTCGTCCCCGAGGCGGCGGGGGACGGAGACCTCGGCGCCCAGGGCCCGCAGCCAGGGGGCCAGCATGGGGCCGAGGGCGTCGCGGATCAGGCCGTCGTGCGGGAGGCCCGCGGCGAGGAGTTCGTCACCGAGTACGAGGACGTCGACGCGGGGGCGGGGGACAGCGGGCAGGGCGTCGTACCCGGCGGCAGCGGCCAGCCCGAGCACCGCCGGGGTGACGACCGTGCCGGCCGGGACCAACTGGTCGCCCGAGCGGCACTCCTGGCCCCGGGGGCGGATGTCCTGGCCGGTGACGACGGGCCGCCGGGTGGAGAGCAGCCCTCTGGCCTCGTCGGCCTGGGCGTGCTCGGTGCGGATGACCGCGGTGGTGTCGGCGGGGGTACGGGCGCCGGTGGCGATGCGTACGGCGGTGCCGTCGGGCAGGGGGGTGGTGGGCGCGGTGCCGGCCCGCAGCCCTGTCCCCTCCTCGAAGGTCCAGGGGCCCGGTCCGGCGACGGCCCAGCCGTCCATGGCCGAGGTGTCGAAGGACGGCAGGTCGGTGAGGGCCCCGAGGGGCTCGGCGAGTACGTGGCCCAGGGCGCGGTCCAGCGGCAGCCGCACCACGGCGGTCGGCCCACCCCGCCCGGCCCGCGCGGCAACGGCCCGCGCCCGGCCCCAGGAGAGGTCCGGGGCGGGGGAGGGCGGGGGCGTGGGGGCGGGGGCGGGGGCGGGGGTGTCGGATGCGGAGTACGGAGAAGGGGGCGGGTTCTCCGTTGAGGCGGGGGCCTCGCCGAGCTGCTGGCCGTCGGCCTGGCCACGGGTCTGGTCGCGGGCTCGGTCGCTGGCCTGGTCACTGGCCTGGTCGCTGGCCTGGCTGCGGGTCTGGTCCCGGGCTCGGTCGCCGGCCTGGTCGCGGACCTGGCTGCGGGTCTGGTCCCGGGCCTGGTCGCGGGTCTGGTCCCGGGCCTGGTCGCTCGTCCGGTCACGGCCCTGGCCACGGGCTCGGTCGCGGGTCTGGTCGCTGGCCTGGTCGCGGGCCTGGTCGCGGGTTTCCCGGCCCTGGTCGCTCGTCCGGTCATGGGCCTGGTGGGGCGGGGGTGCCTCATTCCGCGCCTGATCGTTCGCCGGGTCGGGCGTCTGGCCGGTCGTCCGGTCACGGCCCTGGCGGAGTGCCTGGCCACGCGCCCGGTCCCGGCCGCCGACGAGTGCCAGGGCCTGCTCGACGGCCAGTTCCTCGGCCTCGGCGCGCGCCAGGGCGCTGTCGGTGCCGGGCGCACCGTTCCGACCGGACGCACCGTTCCGACCGGACGCACCGTCCCGACCGGACGCACCGTCCCGACCGGACGCACCGTCCCGGCCCTGCCGGCCGGACCGGCCGTGCCGGTCTCCGCCGGTCATGGTGTTCCGGCCCCTTCGCCGCTCTTCTCCGGCCGGTTCCCCTTCTCCGCCCCCTCGGCCTCCCAGCGCAGGGCGAGCGCGGTGGCCTTGCGAGCGGCTTCGGCGACCGCCGCAGCGGCCTCCTCCGGCCCCGCGTCAGCGCTCGCCCTGGCCGCCGCGTACCCGACCAGGAAGGTCGTCAGCGGTGCGGCGGGCCGGGCGACCCCGTGCGCGGCGTCGCGGGCGAGGTCGAGCAGGACATCGGTGTCGACGTCGAGTTCGATTCCCAGTTCGTTCTTGACCGAGGTGATCCATTCGTCCAGCACAGCCCCATGCTCCCTGATCCGGGCGCGGGCGGCGGCGATGTCGTCCCAAGTGTCGCAGTCGAACGCGGCGTGGGGCCCGGCATCGACCCGGGCGAGGTCCAGCTCCCCGGTCAGCAGCCGCAGCGGCAGCCCGGCGAGGGAGCCGTGCTCGGTGGCGACGAGGGCCAGCTCCCGGCGGAGCGGCTCGGCGCGGTAGACGGCGACGAGCAGCTGGTCACGGCCGTCGGGGTCGGTGCAGAGCGCGCCCTCCCGGCCGTCCTCGCCGGCGGCGGCGAGCAGTGCGTCGACCGTGGCGGGGCCCAGGAACGGAAGGTCGGCGGAGAGGACGAGCACCCGCTCCGCCGTCGTGAGCCGCACCCCCGCACCGAGTGCCGCCAACGGGCCGCCGCCCTCCGGGACTTCGCGGGTCCAGACGACCGGCCGGGCGGTGGGCCTGCGGCCGCCCACCACGACGGTGGTGTCCGCGCCGGAGCAGGCCGCCAGCACCCGGTCGAGCAGCGCGCGGCCACCGACCCGTACAGCCGGCTTGTCGGCGCCGCCGAGCCGCTTCGCGGCCCCGCCGGCCAGGACGATCACGTCGTAGGCGGTCATACGTCGAGTATGGGCGGCCCCGGTGGCCGGCACCCCCTCCGGGGTGGCCGCGAGGCCGGTCCCGGAGAGGGCGTCCGCGTGACGACAGGTCCTCCAGGGCGACCGGAGGCCTTACAGGGTGCGCAGCAGCACGGCGGGCTGCTCCACGCAGTCGGCCACGTACCGGAGGAATCCGCCGGCCGTTCCGCCGTCGCACACCCGGTGGTCGAAGGTGAGCGAGAGCTGGACGACCTGACGTACGGCCAGCTCACCGTCGTGCACCCAGGGCTTGGGCATGATCCGGCCGACGCCGAGCATCGCCGCTTCGGGGTGGTTGATGATCGGCGTCGAACCGTCGACCCCGAACACCCCGTAGTTGTTCAGCGTGAAGGTGCCTCCGGTCAGCTGGGCCGGGCTGAGCTTCCCGGTCCGCGCCAGCTCGGTCAGCCGGGCGATCTCGGCCCCGATCGACTCGGCGTTGCGGGTGTGCGCGTCCCGGACGACCGGGACGACGAGGCCCCGTTCCGTCTGCGCCGCGAACCCGAGGTGCACGCCGGGCAGGCGCACGATCTCCCGTGCGGCCGTGTCCACGGTGGAGTTGAGCTCGGGGTACCGGCTCAGCGCCGCCGTGCAGATCCTCGCCAGGAGCGCCAGGACCGACACCTTGGGCCCGCCGGACGGGCCCGAAGCGGCGTTCATGGCCGCTCTCGCGGCCATCAGCTCGGTGGCGTCCGCGTCCACCCAGCAGGTGGCGTCGGGGATCTCGCTCCGGCTGCGCGACAGCTTGTCGGCGACCGCTCCGCGCACGCCGCGCAGCGGAATCCGCTCGGCAGCCGGTGCGGCCGTGGCCCCACGGGCCGTGGATGCCTCCGCCGCGACGGGCTCGGCAGCCGCACGCGCCTCCAGCTCCGTGGCCAGCCCGACCTGCCCGACCTGCCCGACCTGCCCAGCCTGCCGGATGGCGGAGTCCACGTCGGCCCGCAGGATCAGCCCGTCGGGCCCCGACCCCGTCAGCTGCCGCAGATCGATCTCGTGCTGCCGGGCCAGCCGGCGTACGAGCGGGGAGACCACGGCCACGGGTCCCTGCCGGCCGTTCACCTCGCCGGCCGCGACCGGTGCGGGAGAAGGCGCCGCGGCCACGGGAGCGGGCGCGGCAGGGGCGGGGGAGGGTACGGGGCTGCGCTCCGGCCGGATGCGCCGGCGCCGGGCGGCCGGTGCGCCGGTCCCGTACCCCACGAGCACGTTCCCGGAACCCGAACCGGAACCGGACCCGGACTCGCCGGAAGGCTCCTCGGCGGCAGCCCCGCCGCCCTCCGGTGCGGCGGCGGCAGCGGAGGCCTCCGTCGCCCCTACCGCCACCGTCAGCAGCGGGGCGCCGACCGGGAGTTCGGAACCCTCATCGCCGAACCGGGCGGTCACCACGCCCCCGTAGGGGCAGGGCACCTCCACCATCGCCTTGGCCGTCTCGACCTCGACGACGGGCTGGTCGATGGCGACGACATCGCCGACCTCCACCAGCCAGCGCACGATCTCCGCCTCGGTCAGTCCCTCACCGAGGTCCGGCAGCTTGAATTCGAGGACCTGGGCCATCAGCTGTCCGCCTCCCACTGCAACCGGGCCACCGCGTCGAGCACCCGGTCCACTCCCGGCAGATGGTGCCGCTCCAGCATGGGCGGCGGGTAAGGGATGTCGAAGCCGGCCACCCGGAACACCGGAGCCTCAAGGTGGTGGAAGCACCGCTCGGTGATCCGGGCGGCGATCTCGCCGCCGGGGCCCCCGAAGCCGGGGGACTCGTGGACGACGACCGCACGTCCGGTGCGCCGCACCGAGGCCGCGACCGTCTCGTCGTCGAACGGCACCAGCGAGCGCAGGTCCACGACTTCGAGGTCCCAGCCCTCCGCGACGGCCGCCTCGGCGGCCTCCATGCAGACCGGCAGGGACGGCCCGTACGTGATCAGGGTGGCGCTGCGCCCGGTCCGGCGGACCACGGCCTTGCCGATCGGCTCGACGGCGGCCGGGGCCTCGGGCGACCAGTCGGCCTTGGACCAGTAGAGCCGCTTGGGCTCCAGGAAGACCACCGGGTCGTCCGAGGCGATGGAGGCCCGCAGCAGGCCGTACGCGTCGTCCACCGTGGCCGGCGTGACGACGTGGAGGCCCGGCGTGGCCATGTAGTACGCCTCGGAGGAGTCGCTGTGGTGCTCGACGCCGCCGATCCCGCCGCCGTAGGGCACACGCACGGTGATGGGGAGCGGCATGGCTCCCCCGGTGCGGTTGCGCATCTTGGCGACATGGCTCATCAGCTGCTCGAACGCCGGGTAGGCGAACGCGTCGAACTGCATCTCCACCACGGGCCGCAGCCCGTACATCGCCATGCCGACGGCCGCCCCGAGGATGCCCGCCTCGGCCAGCGGGGTGTCGGTGCACCGGTCGTCGCCGAACTCCTTGGCCAGCCCGTCGGTGATCCGGAAGACCCCGCCCAGGGTGCCGACGTCCTCGCCGAGCACGTGCACGGTGGGGTCCTCGGCCATCGAGTCACGCAGCGCACGCCCGAGGGCCTGCGCCATGGTGGCCGGTTTCGCCTTCGCCGTACGTGCGCCGGCCTTCGTCGCCGCGGTCGTCATCGGCCTTCCTCCGCGCTGTGCTCGTGGTCCTGCTCGGCCTCCAGCTCGGCGCGCAGGGCGGCGGCCTGCTCCCGGAGCTGACTGGTCTGCTCGGCGTAGACATGGGTGAACAGGTCCATCGGCGCCAGCTCGGGATCGGCGTTCATCCGGTCGCGCAGCTCGGCGGCCATGGCTTCGGCGGCCTCCTTCGCCCGCTCGATGCCCTGGTCGTCGAGGAGCCCGCGGCCGGTCAGCTCGCGCTCCAGGAGCTGGACGGGGTCGTGCGCCCGCCAGGCCTCGACCTCGCTGTCGCCCCGGTAGCGGGTGGCGTCGTCGGCGTTGGTGTGGGCCTCCATGCGGTAGGTGACGGCCTCGATCAGCGTCGGCCCTTCGCCCCGCCGGGCACGGGCCACGGCCTCGCTCAGCACCTCGTGCACGGCGGCCGCGTCGTTGCCGTCGACCAGCCGGCCCGGCATCCCGTACCCCACGGCCTTGTGGGCGAGGGAGGGTGCGGCGGTCTGCTTGGCCAGCGGCACGGAGATGGCGAAGCCGTTGTTCTGCACGAGGAAGACGACCGGGGCCTTCCAGACGGCCGCGAAGTTCAGCGCCTCGTGGAAGTCGCCCTCGCTGGTGCCGCCGTCGCCGACCATGGCGAGCGCGACGACGTCGTCCCCCTTGAGCCGGGCCGCGTGCGCCAGGCCCACCGCGTGCGGCAGCTGCGTGGCGAGCGGGGTGCAGAGCGGGGCGATGCGGTGCTCATGGGGGTCGTAGCCGGTGTGCCGGTCGCCGCGCAGCAGCGTCAGCGCCTCGACCGGGTCGAGCCCGCGCGCCACGGCCGCCAGCGTGTCCCGGTAGCTGGGGAAGAGCCAGTCCCGCTCCTCCAGCACCAGGGCCGCGGCGATCTCGCACGCCTCCTGGCCGGTGCTGGAGGGGTAGACCGCCAGACGGCCCTGCTTGGTCAGCGCGGTGGCCTGCGTGTTGTACCGCCGGCCGCGGACCAGCTCGGCGTGGAGCTTGAGCAGCAGCTCGGGGTCGATGTCGGCGACCGCGTCCGTACCGAGCACCCGGTAGGGCTCCGGGTCCGGGAGCAGCGGGGCGGGGTCGGTGATCGGCTTCCAGGCCGGGGGCGGCGTGGGCCGGTAGGCGGCCGCGCCGGGCAGCTCTTGGACCGTCATGGGAAGCACCTCCAGGCATCGATGGTGATCGAGAGATCGAGGGTGTCGATATGTATCGGGATGGCAAGAGATGTCGCGGGGGTGTCGCGGGTCGGGCGAGGCACCGGTGTGGTGTGTCTCACCTACCGATTGTTCGGTCGCGAGCGCATTTTGGCTACACGCACCTTCAGCCTGTGGACAAACGGTTCTCCACAGCCTGGGATAGGGACAGGTCGTCCACAACAGGGAGGCGCGGGCAGATGACAGCTGAACAAATGGCCGACAGGGGCGGGGAGCCCGGCCAGGCCGTGCCCTCAGCCACGCCTTCAGCCACGGCGCCGGCACCGCCCCCGGGCCCGTCGGCGCCTCCTGGCCCGTCGTCGCCCACTCCGCCGCCCGCCGCGCCGCCCGCGCGCCCGCTGGACGCCATCGACCGCGACATCCTGCGCATCCTCCAGACGGACGGCCGCGCCTCGATACGGTCGGTGGCCGAGCGGGTCCACGTCTCGCGCGCCAACGCCTACGCGCGGATCAACCGCCTCGTCGAGGACGGCGTGATCCGTGGCTTCGGCGCCCGGGTCGACCACGAGCGGGCCGGGCAGGGCGCGTCGGCGTACATCACGCTCAAGATCGTGCAGAACTCCTGGCGCACCGTGCGCGAGCAGCTCCAGGCGCTGCCCGGTGCCACGCACATCGCACTGGTCAGCGGCGATTTCGACGTCCTGCTGCTGGTGCACACGCCGGACAACCGGGCGCTGCGCGAGCTGGTCCTCACCCGGATCCAGTCCATCCCCGAGGTGCTCTCGACACGCACGCTGCTGGTGTTCGAGGAGACGGACCTCGGCCCCCGCCCGGACCGCCCGGTGGAGCCGGCCTGACCGGTCCGGACGCGGACGGGCTCAGCGGCCGCCGGTCGCCCGCATCCCCTCGAAGGCGAGCTGGACCACCGTGTCGGCGAGCTGTTCCTCGCCCGGGAAGCCGCCCGGCTGCGGCCGGTACCACTCGACCAGCGAGTTGACCATGCCGAACAGCAGCCGGGTGGCCAGCCTTATGTCCACATCGGCCCGGAGGTCCCCGTCGGCCACCGCGGCCTTCAGCAGCTCCGCCACCCGCTGGTCAAACTCGCGCCGCCGCTCCAGCGCCCAGCGCTCGGTCTTCGTGTTGCCGCGCACCCGCAGCAGCAGCGTGACGTAGGGGACCTCCGCCATCAGCACCTCGACGGTCCGGCGCGTGACGTATTCGACCCGCTCGATCGCGCGCCCGCGCACCGCCCCCGGCTCGTCCAGAACGGCGAAGAGCCCGTCGAGCGCCCGGCTCACAGCCCGGCGCAGCAGCTCCTCCTTGCCCGCCACATGGTGGTAGATGGAGGACTTCGAGATTCCCGCCGCCCTGGAGAGGTGCTCCATGGAGGTGCCGTCGTAACCGCGCTCGTTGAAGACACGAACAGCGACGGTGAGCAGAGTCTCCGGGGTGTACGTGTCCCGCTTGGCCGTGGTCATGTCCGCGATCCTCCCCCATGAGGGACCGTCCCCGTGCAGGTGGGGACCTCCGAAGTTGTCCACAGGTTCGCCGGGGCCCCTTGTCCCGACCGATCGTTCGGTTACTCTAACTCCGTCCGTACGTCCCCGCCCGGCTCGATGAGGAGTTGGTCCGCCATGGCCTCCGCGCTCACCCCCCAGCAGCTGTCCGAGACCCACCGGCCCACGCTCGACCAGGCCCTCGACACGATCGGTACCCGCGCGTACTGGTCGCCGCATCCCGAGCACCCGAAGGCGTACGGCGAGGGCGGCGCTCCGGGCAGCCTCGGGGCGGCCGAGGGCAAGGCCGCGTTCGACGCGGTGCTGAACACCCGGCTCGACCTCGGCCAGCCGGGCACCGACGGCTGGACGGGCAAGGAGACCTCGCCCTACGGGCCGGAGCTCGGCGTCGAGTATCCGCACGCCGACCTGGACGTCCTGCTCCCGGCGATGAAGGCCGGCGCGGGCGCCTGGCGCGCGGCGGGCCCCGAGACCCGGGCCCTGGTCTGTCTGGAGATCCTGGCGCGGATCAGCGCCCGCACCCACGAACTGGCCCACGCCGTGATGCACACCAGCGGCCAGGCCTTCATGATGGCGTTCCAGGCGGGCGGCCCGCACGCGCAGGACCGTGGCCTGGAAGCCGTCGCGTACGCCTATCAGGAGCAGGTCCGCACGCCGGATACGGCCGACTGGTCCAAGCCGCAGGGCAAGCGCGACCCGCTGAAGCTGACCAAGTCGTTCACCACGACCGGCCGCGGGATCTCGCTGCTCATCGGCTGCAACACCTTCCCCACGTGGAACGGCTACCCGGGCCTGTTCGCCTCGCTCGCCACCGGCAACCCCGTGCTGGTGAAGCCGCACCCCAGGGCCGTGCTGCCGCTGGCGCTCACCGTCCGCATCGCCCGTGAGGTGCTGGCCGAGGCGGGCTTCGACCCCAACCTGGTCGCGCTCGCCGCCGAGCGGCCGGGCGAGGGCATCGCCAAGGACCTCGCGGTCCGCCCCGAGGTCCGGATCATCGACTACACCGGCTCCACCGCCTTCGGCGACTGGCTGGAGGCCAACGCCCGCCAGGCGCAGGTCTACACGGAGAAGGCCGGCGTCAACACGATCGTCGTCGACTCCACCGACGACTACCGGGGCATGCTTTCCAACCTGGCGTTCTCCCTCTCGCTCTACAGCGGCCAGATGTGCACCACCCCGCAGAACCTGCTGATCCCCCGGGACGGCATCACCACGGACGACGGCGCCAAGTCGTACGACGAGGTGGTCGCCGACCTCGCGGCGGCCGTCACCGGCCTCCTCGGCGACGACGCCCGCGCGGGGGCCCTGCTCGGCGCCCTGGTCAACCCGGACGTCAAGGCCCGCGTGGAGGGGGTCGGTGAGCTGGGCGAGGTGGCCCTGCCCTCACGTACGGTCGCCAACGCCGACTTCCCCGACGCCGTCGTCCGCACGCCGGTCGTCGTCAAGCTCGACGGGACGAAGACCGACGAGGACGCGGCGTACCTCTCGGAGTGCTTCGGCCCGGTCTCCTTCGCCGTCGCGGTGGAGTCGACGTCCGCCGCCCTGGAGCTGCTCCGCCGCACGATCCGCGAGAAGGGCGCGATGACGGTCGGCGCCTACACCACCTCCGCCGAGGTGGAGCAGGCGATCGAGGACGTCTGCCTGGACGAGTCGGCCCAGCTCTCGCTGAACCTGACCGGCGGGGTCTACGTCAACCAGACGGCGGCCTTCTCCGACTTCCACGGCTCGGGCGGCAACCCGGCGGCCAACGCGGCCCTGTGCGACGCGGCCTTCGTGGCCAACCGCTTCCGCGTGGTGGAGGTGCGCCGCCAGGCCTAGCTCGTGTCCGGCGGATCTTGACCGGGTCCGCGGCGCCTGGCACGGCACCTCGCTACGTTGCCGCTCCGGCCCTGATCCGCCGGACACGCCCTGGTCAGAGGGCGTCTCGCGGGTCGGGGACATCGGCGTAGCGCTGCACCCAGGCGTGCATCGCGATGGCCGCCGCGGCCCCGGCGTTGATGGACCGGGTCGAGCCGAACTGGGCGATCGAGCACACCATCGAGGCGTGGTTCCGCGCCTCCTCGGTGAGACCCGGCCCCTCCTGCCCGAACAGCAGCACGCACCGGCGCGGCAGCTCGGTCCGCTCCAGCGGTACGGCGCCGGGGAGGTTGTCGATCCCGATGATCGGCAGCCCCTCGGCCGCCGCCCACGCGGTCAGGTCCGCCGTGTCCGGGTGGTGGCGCACATGCTGGTAGCGGTCGGTGACCATGGCGCCGCGTCGGTTCCAGCGCCGTCGGCCCACGATGTGGATCTCCTTGGCGAGGAAGGCGTTGGCGGTCCGCACCACCGAGCCGATGTTGAAGTCGTGGCCCCAGTTCTCCACGGCCACATGGAAGTCGTGCCGCCGCAGGTCGAGATCGGCGACGATCGCCTCCCGCGTCCAGTAGCGGTAGGCGTCACCGACGTTGCGCCGGTCGCCGTGGGCCAGCAGCTCCGGGTCGTAACGCTCGCCCTCGGGCCACGGCAGCGGGTGCGGCCCGACGCCGATCCCCTGGCCGTAGCCGTCGTCGTACTGAAGGGGCTCGGCCGGGGCCACGTCCACGGGCTCGGGCTCTGGGGTGCTGCCGGTGCTGCCGGTCTCGCTGCTCACCCGACGAGCGTATGGCCCCCGCCACCACCGTGCGGCGGGGCCTCCCCCGTACCGCTGTGGCCGCCGCCCCGGCCCGTACCGCCGTCGTCCTTGCCGCCCGGCCCGGCCGCGTCGGGCGCCGGCCGCGCACCGGGAATCCCCGGGGCGCCCGACGCCTCCTTCCCCCGCCGGAACCGGGCGGGCAGGGGCAGCCGCGCCAGCAGCCGCTGCCGGCCCAGCGCGGCCCGGCCGCCCAGCCAGACGAGGAAGACCGTCGGCAGGAACACCGCGTCCGCCGCGATCATCGCCATCGAGAAGAACGGCAGCCCGAGCAGCAGGGCGATCCCGGCGTGCTCGCCGATCATGATGACGAGCAGGACGTTCTTGAGCCGCCGGTTGAACAGGGTGAACGGGAACGCGACCTGGACGATGACCGTCGCATACGTCAGCACCATGACCATCAGCCCGCTGGAGGCGAGCACGTCCGAGAGGGCGGGCCACGGGGTGAAGTAGTCGAGCTTGAGCGGGTAGTAGAGCGCGGTGCCGTCCTGCCAGCGCGAGCCCTGGATCTTGTACCAGCCGGCGGTCGCGTAGATCAGGCAGACCTCGACCATGATCACGACGAGCGTGGCGTTGTGGGCGAGGTTGGCCAGCACATCGAGCAGGGCGCGAGGCTGTCCGGCGGGCTCGAAGCGGTTCGCGGCCCACCAGGCCGCGGCGGAGAGCCAGAGGAGCCACAGCAGGACCGGGAGCCACCAGGTCCCGCCGAGGCCGTCCATCAGGGTGGCGCCCAGCAGGGCCGGACCGAGGAGCGCCCAGAGCACCGGGCCGACGGTGTCCCGCCGGGGCGGCAGGCCCAGCGCGGCGCGCTCCGTGGCACGGGCCGCGCGGCGGGCGTCCAGCGACCAGACCTGGGCACAGCGCGTCAGCACGAGGTAGATCGCCATCAGGTGGATGACGTTGTCGCCGCCGTCGCCCATGAAGACGCTGCGGTTCTGTACGGAGAGCACGCCGACCATGAAGAGGACCGACATGGCCCGGGTGCGCCACCCCAGGAGCAGACCGGCGGCGGACAGCACGGTGAGCGCGTACACCGCCTCGAACCAGAGCGTGCTGTCCGACCAGAGCAGGACGGAGAAGGCTTCGTTCCCGGCCGTGAGCTGCCGGGCCAGGTCCCAGTGCCACGGGCTGTCGGGGCCGTACAGCTCATGGCGGTGCGGCACCTCGCGCACCAGGAAGAACAGGTAGGTGGCGGCGAACCCGATCCGGATGACGGCGCTCTGGTACGGGCCGAGGGCCGATGCGGTGATGCGCTGGAGGGCGCGGGCCAGGGAGACGCCGGCGGCGGCGATCCGGTCCGGTGAGCCGGGGCCGGGAGCGGGCGCGGGCGGGCCGGCCGGTGGTGCGGTGGGCGGGGTGGTGGTCACTTGTCCCCCTCCTCGCCGCGCGCCGCGTCACGCGGTGCGGGCAGGTCGTCGGGGGTCACGGTCCACCAGGACAGGACCCGGTAGCTGGGCCGGGTGTTGGCCTTCTCCGTGGACCACGAGGGCGGGGCGACCAGGCTGGTGGCCGACCTTATCTGGATCCGTTCGACCGTGCCGCCCAGGTCGCGCTCGCTCAGCCGCAGCATCGCGATGCGCCGGATGTAGCGCTCGGAGAGGTCGCCGCGCAGACCGTTGGGGCGGTTCTGGTCGTCGTGCGAGTTCACGAAGAAGTCCCAGCCCCGGCGGAGCTCGTTCTGGTTCACATGGCTGGGGAAGAGGTTGCCGCGTATCGCGTCGCCGTCCTCGCGGCTGAGGTTGATCCACCCGGTGGTGCGGCGCCCGTCGGCTCCGGCCACCTCGGCGCGGACGTGGACGTGGATGTTCTGCTGGAGCGGGTTGGGGGCGAAGAGCTTCCAGTTCTGCTCGAACTCCGGGTAGATCCAGTCGTCGACGGTCTTCCCGTGCTGCTTGGTCAGCGTGTTGGACGGGGCGACGTGCAGGAAGACCATGGCCACCTGTGCGCAGGCCAGGAGCCCGATGAGGGAGAGGGCCAGGGCGGCGACGACCTGGTAGCCGAACGAGAGGCCGCCTATGCCCACGCCGGCCCCGGGAGGGCCCTGGACGGGGGGCGGGGCCTCCGGCCCGGCGGGTGCCGGGTCGTTCGGCCCGGCGGGTGCCGGGTCGTTCGGCCCGGATGCCGGGGCATTCAGCGCCGGTGTCCGAGTGTCCTGTCCGGGATGCGCGTGGCTCACGGCCTGGGGC
The DNA here is from genome assembly GCF_040703535.1 of Streptomyces sp. NPDC007346. Classification (NCBI taxonomy): domain Bacteria; kingdom Bacillati; phylum Actinomycetota; class Actinomycetes; order Kitasatosporales; family Streptomycetaceae; genus Streptomyces; species Streptomyces sp. NPDC007346. Next base: position 17,210 of record NZ_JBEYKR010000011.1, on the reverse strand, counting down.
CGGACGTCCTCGTGCACGCTGCCGGAATCCCCGCTGCCGGAGCTCCCGCCGTGGTCCGCATCCATCCCGCCCCGCTCACCATCGATCACCACTCGGTTATCCACAGGGTTGACACCCTACGGGCCTCCGACCGACCATTGAAGTCAATGAACCGAACGATCGGTCGGTAGGGAGCCCGGGATGGCGGCAGTGACTGCGGACCAGAAGACGCAGAGCACCTCAGGCACGACACAGGGGGCACGGACGGCGGCGGGCACAGCCGGGGACGCCGCGGACACGGCCCGCCTCGCGGCCTTCGACGCGGCCGTGGCGGCCGACGACCGCATCGAGCCGCGCGACTGGATGCCCGAGGCGTATCGCGCCACGCTGGTCCGCCAGATGGCCCAGCACGCCCACTCGGAGATCATCGGCATGCAGCCCGAGGCCAACTGGATCACCCGCGCGCCCTCGCTGCGCCGCAAGGCGATCCTGATGGCCAAGGTCCAGGACGAGGCCGGACACGGCCTGTATCTCTACAGCGCGGCCGAGACGCTCGGCACCAGCCGCGAGGAGCTGCTCGACAAGCTCCACGCCGGCCGCCAGCGCTATTCGTCGATCTTCAACTACCCCACCCTGACCTGGGCCGACGTCGGCGCGATCGGCTGGCTGGTGGACGGCGCGGCCATCACCAACCAGGTGCCGCTCTGCCGCTGCTCCTACGGCCCCTACGCCCGCGCGATGGTCCGCATCTGCAAGGAGGAGTCCTTCCACCAGCGCCAGGGGTACGAGCTGCTGCTCGCCCTCAGCCGCGGCACCGAGGCCCAGCACGCGATGGCCCAGGACGCGGTGGACCGCTGGTGGTGGCCGTCCCTGATGATGTTCGGTCCGCCCGACGACGCCTCGGCCCACTCCGAGCAGTCGATGGCCTGGAAGATCAAGCGGCACTCCAACGACGAGCTGCGGCAGCGCTTCGTGGACATCTGCGTGCCCCAGGCCCAGGCGCTGGGCCTCACCCTGCCGGACCCCGGCATCCGGTGGAACGAGGAGCGCGGACAGCACGACTTCGGCGCGATCGACTGGACGGAGTTCCAGGAGGTCCTCAAGGGCAACGGCCCGTGCAACGAGCAGCGGATCACCCAGCGGCGCAGGGCCCACGAAGAGGGCGCCTGGGTCCGGGACGCGGCCGCCGTGTACGCCGCCAAGCACACCACCCCGTCCGCACAGCGGACACCGCAGGCCCAGCACGCGGAGGAGACGGCATGAGCAGCTCGACCGACTGGCCGCTGTGGGAGGTGTTCGTGCGCTCGCGGCGCGGGCTGTCCCACACCCACGCGGGCAGCCTCCACGCCCCCGACGCCGAGATGGCCCTGCGCAACGCGCGCGACCTCTACACCCGCCGCTCCGAAGGCGTCTCGCTCTGGGTGGTCCCGTCCACCGAGATCACCGCCTCCTCCCCCGACGAGAAGGACTCGTTCTTCGAGCCGGCCGGCGACAAGCCCTACCGCCACCCGACCTTCTACGAGATCCCGGACGGGGTGAAGCACCTGTGAGCGCGGCCCTCGCCCTCGGCGACGACGCGCTGGTGCTCTCGCACCGGCTGGGTGAGTGGGCGGGCCACGCCCCCGTCCTGGAGGAGGAGGTGGCGCTCGCCAACATCGCCCTGGACCTGCTGGGGCAGGCCCGGGTGCTGCTCTCGCTCGTCGGCGACGAGGACGAACTGGCCTACCTCCGCGAGGAGCGGGCCTTCCGCAACCTCCAGCTGGTCGAGCAGCCCAACGGGGACTTCGCCCACACCATCGCCCGGCAGCTCTACTTCTCCGTCTACCAGCACCTGCTGTACGAGCGGCTGGCGGCCGGGGGCGGTGAGTTCGCGGACCTCGCGGCCAAGGCCGTCAAGGAGGTCGCCTACCACCGCGACCACGCCGAGCAGTGGGTCCTGCGGCTCGGCGACGGCACCGCCGAGAGCCATGAGCGGATGCAGGCCGGACTGGAGGCGCTCTGGCGCTTCACCGGCGAGATGTTCCAGCCCATCGAAGGGCTGGACTCCACCACACCTCTCGCCACCCCCACGGCCCCTGCCGCCGGTTCCGGTGTCGACTGGCAGGAGCTGGAGCGCACCTGGCTCTCCGCCGTCACCGGCACCGTGGAGCGGGCCACGCTGGCCCTCCCGACCGGTCCCCGGACCGGGGCCTGGGCGGCGGGCGCGGGGAGGCAGGGCCTGCACACCGAGCCGTTCGGCCGGATGCTCGCCGAGATGCAGCACCTGCACCGCAGCCACCCGGGGGCGTCATGGTGACCGACACCCCGCTGGAGGCGGAGCTGCGCAGCCTCGCCGGCTCCGTGCCCGACCCTGAGCTGCCGGTGCTGACCCTGGCCGAGCTCGGCGTCCTGCGGGGCGTGGAGGTGGAGGGGCCGGGCCGGGTGACCGTGCGGCTCACCCCGACGTACACCGGCTGCCCGGCGATCGAGGCCATGTCCGCCGACATCGAGCGGGTGCTGCACGAGAGGGGCGTGCCGGAGGTCTCCGTGGTCACGGTGCTCGCACCGGCCTGGTCGACCGACGACATCAGCGCCGAAGGGCGCCGCAAGCTCGCCGAGTTCGGCATAGCGCCACCGCGCGCCCACAGCGCCGACGGCGGCCCCGTGCCCCTGACGCTCTCGGTGCGCTGCCCGCACTGCGGCTCCACGGAGACGGAGCTGCTCAGCCGGTTCTCCTCCACCGCGTGCAAGGCCCTGCGCCGCTGCGTCGCCTGCCGCGAGCCGTTCGACCACTTCAAGGAGTTGTAGATGTTCCATCCGCTCCAGGTCAGCGCGATCGAACGGATCACGGACGACGCGGTGGCCGTGACCTTCTCCGTGCCGGCCGAGCTGCGCGAGATCTTCCGCCACACCCCCGGCCAGCATCTGAACGTGCGCTTCAGCGTGGACGGCAAGGAGATCCGCCGTTCGTACTCGATCTGCGCACCGGCCACCGAGCAGCCCGCCGAGCCGGTGGTCCGGGTCGGCATCCGCGGGGTCGAGGGCGGGGCGTTCTCCACCTACGCCCTCAAGGAGCTGTCCGTGGGGGACGAGGTGGAGGCCATGCCTCCGATGGGCCGCTTCGTGCTGGAGCCGCGTCCGGGTCTCTTCGCGGCGGTGGTCGGCGGAAGCGGGATCACACCGGTGCTGTCGATGGCGGCCACTCTCCTGGCACGTGAGGAGAAGGCGCGGTTCTGCCTGATCCGCGGCGACCGCACGGCGGCCTCCACGATGTTCCTGGACGAGGTGGCCGACCTCAAGGACCGCTATCCCGACCGCTTCCAGCTGATCACCGCGCTCTCGCGGGAGGAGCAGTCGGCCGGGCTCCCCTCCGGCCGCCTGGACACCGAGCGGCTCACCGCCCTGCTGCCGGCGGTGCTCCCGGTGGCGGAGGTGGACGGCTGGTTCCTGTGCGGTCCGCTCGGTCTCGTACGGGGGGCGGAGAAGGCCCTGCGCGGGCTGGGCGTCGACCGGGCCCGGGTCCACCAGGAGATCTTCCACGTCGACGACGGCCCGTCCGACACCACGGTGGTCAAGGTCGCCGCGCCCTCCGACGCCACGCTGACGGCCACCCTGCACGGCCGCTCGGGGAGCTGGCCCGTCCAGGACGCGGAGTCGCTGCTGGAGACGGTGTTGCGGAGCCGCTCGGACGCTCCGTACGCCTGCAAGGGCGGGGTGTGCGGGACCTGCCGGGCGTTCCTCGTCTCGGGGGAGGTCCGGATGGACCGGAACTTCGCGCTGGAACCGGAGGAGACGGAGGCGGGCTTCGTGCTGGCCTGCCAGTCGCATCCGCTCACCCCGGAGGTGGAGCTGGACTTCGACCGCTGACGCCGTTGCCCTTGCGCACTGTTCCCGTCACACGGAGCCCGTTCCGGCCTGGCGGGCCGTCACGGGATGCCAACAGGCGGCCGGGGCAGCGGACTCCACCTGCACCGAGGAACGGCAGACAGCCGTGTCGGCGGCCCACGAGGAGGCACGGGGCGCCCTGCGGGGCCGCCCACCCGCCTGCCGGCCCCGGGCAGGGGGACGCGAACGTCAGAGGACGAAGGCCGGGGCCTCGTTGTCCGTGACCATCGGGCGCCCGGCCCCGTCCCACGCGAGCATGCCGCCGTCGATGTTCACGGCGTCGATCCCCTGCTGGACCAGGTACTGCGTGACCTGGGCCGACCGGCCGCCGACCCGGCACATCACATGCACGCGCCGACCGTCCTCGGCGGCCTCCGTCAGCTCACCGAACCGGCCCACGAAGTCGCTCATCGGAATGTGCAGCGCACCTTCGACGTGACCGGCCGCCCACTCGTCGTTCTCGCGGACGTCCAGAACCAGGCCGTCCGACGGCACCTCCGCGACGTCCACCGAGGGCAGCGGGGCGAAATTCATGGGTCATGCCTTCTCTCGTACGTACGCGGCAGGGTCACCGGGAACGCTACTGCACCATCTCCGCCAGCTCGGCCTCACGCCGGGACACCTCGCCCAGCAGCTGGTCACCGATGTCCTCCAGCAACTGGTCCGGGTCGTCCGGGGCCATCCGGAGCATCGAGCCGATCGCGCTCTCCTCCAGCTCCTTGGCGAGGACCGTGAGCAGCTCCTTGCGCCTGCTGAGCCACTCCAGACGGGCGTAGAGCTCCTCGCTCTCGCTGAGCGGGGCGAGCGGCTTGGCCGGGCCCGCGGCCCACTCCGCCGCCAGCTCCTTGAGCAGCTCGACGTCACCGCGCCCGTAGGCGGCGTTCACCCGGGTGATGAACTCGTCCCGGCGCTCGCGCTCCGGCTCGTCCTGGGCCAGGTCCGGGTGGGCCTTGCGGGCCAGCTCACGGTAGAGCTTGCGGGCCTCCTCGCTCGGCCTGACCCGCTTCGGGGGCCGCACCGGCTGCTCGGTGAGCATGGCGGACGCCTCGGGGGAGAGGCCGTCGGAGTCCATCCAGTCGTGGAAGAGCTCGTCGACGCCGGGCATCGGCATGACGATGTCCCGCGCCTCCTTGGCCTTGCGCAGGTCCTCGGGGTCACCGGTCCTCGCGGCGCGCGCCTCGGCGATCTGCGCGTCCAGCTCGTCCAGGCGCGCGTACATCGGGCCGAGCTTCTGGTGGTGCAGCCGGGAGAAGTTCTCGACCTCCACCCGGAAGGTCTCCACCGCGATCTCGAACTCGATCAGCGCCTGCTCGGCGACCTGCACGGCCTTGGCCAGCCGCGCCTCGGGGCGTGGCGCGGCGTCCTGCGGGTCTCCGGCGGGCCCGGCCTCCCCCGCCGCAGAGGCCGGGGCGTCCTGCGCTTCCGGCACGCTCTGCGGCTCGGCGGGCCGGTCGTTGTCCTGCCGGTCATCATCGTTCCGGGTGGGAGGCACCCCGGCGGCTTCGTGGGTCACCTGTCCAGCGTATGGCCACGGCCGCACGCCCCGTACCGTACGGCCCACGGCCCGGCTCCGGACCAAGCCCCCGACCCGGCTCCCGGCAGCGCGGACGCCCGGCCCCGCGTCCCCCTCATATCCCGCGCTCGGCGGCCACCCGTCCCGTCTTGATCGCCCGCTCCAGCTCCGCGTGGTCCGCCTCCGTACGGTCGGCGTAGGCCACCGCGAAGTCGGCCACCGCCGCGTCGAGTTCGTCGTTCTTGCCGCAGTAGCCCGCGAGCAGACGGGGGTCGGCGCTGTGGGAGTGCGCGCGGGCCAGCAGGGCGCCGGTCATCCGGCCGTAGTCATCGACCTGTTCGACGGTGAGCGCGGCGGGGTCCACGCTGCCCTTACGGTTGCGGAACTGGCGCACCTGGTACGGCCTGCCCTCCACCTCCGTCCAGCCGAGCAGGATGTCGCTGACGACCTGCATCCGCTTCTGGCCGAGCACCACCCGGCGGCCCTCGTGGCCCTCCTGGGGCGCCTCGAAGCCGACCGCCGGCAGATAGGGAGCCAGCGCCGACGGACGCGCCTCCTTCACCTGGAGGACCAGCGGCTCCCCCCGGTGGTCGAGCAGGAGCACCACGTACGACCGGGTCCCGACACTGCCGGTGCCGACCACCCGGAACGCCACGTCGTGGATCGCGTACCGCGCCAGCAGCGGCACCCGGTCCTCGGAGACCGTGGACAGATAGCCGCCGAGCCCCGCCGCCACCGCCGCTGCCTCCGCGTCCGGCACCCGGCGCAGCACCGGCAGGGCGTCGACGAAGCGCCGGCCGCCGTCGAGGCAGTCCTCCGTGGACCGGGCGGCGAACCGGGCGCTGGTGTTCCTGCGGGCCTTCTCCGAGACCTTCTCCAGGGTGCCGACCAGATCGCGGGCGTCCGTGTGCGAGACCAGCTCCTCGTCCGCGATGGCGTTCCAGGCGTCGAGCGCGGGCAGCCGCGCCAGCAGCCGCATCGTGCGCCGATAGGCGCCCACGGTGTCGTAGGCGCCCCTGCGGCAGGTCTCCTCGTCCGCCCCGGCGGCCCGGCCCGCCAGCACCAGCGAGGTGGCGAGCCGCTTGAGGTCCCACTCCCAGGGGCCGAAGGCGGTCTCGTCGAAGTCGTTGAGGTCGATGACCAGGTTGCCCCGGGCGTCGCCGTAGAGACCGAAGTTGGCCGCATGGGCGTCACCGCAGAGCTGGGCGCCCACCCCGGTGACCGGGGTCCCCATCAGGTCGTGGGCCATCAGCCCGGCCGAGCCGCGCAGGAAGGCGAAGGGCGAGGCGGCCATCCGCCCCACCCGGATCGGCGCCAGCCCCGGCACCCGGCCCCGGTTGGACTCCTCGACGGCCCGCACCGCGTCGGGACGACCCGACGGCAGGACCAGCGAAGCGTGCGCGGAGCGCGGAACCCGGCCGCGGAGCGCCTTGCCCGCCGCCCTCGATGACCCCGTCTCCCCGCGCCGGGCGAATCCGGGCACCACCGGAATACGGTCGTCCACGCCCATGCCTTCGATGACGCCCATGGAGCGTCGCCTCCCCCACCCTCGTCAGCTCTCCGACCGGCCCGGTCGTCCGCCCCGGTCAGCGGTGCTGTTCGCCAGCGACCGAGCACGACCGTACCGCTGTTCCCCCACAACCGCCCGCCCCTGTGGACAACTTCGGAGCAGCTCCCGGACCTCAGCGGCGGCACCCGTTCCGGCTCCGCGAGGTACGTGTCCGCCCCTGCCCGAACTCCATGAGCGCCGGTTCCATCACGGCGCCGGCATCGGCGGCTCGTACGCTCCGGGTACCTCGCGCGAGGGCTGAAGGCTCAGGGCCTGGGAATTTGTCCAGAACTACCTGGAGAAGCCACTGACCTACCTGGAGAAGCCGCTCACGAGCATGTTCTCCGCCGGGGAGGTGGTGCTTCATCGTTCCGGGGCCGACCTGTGCCCCCACACAGCCGTCGGTGGCCGAGCCGGTCCCGCTCGCCGAGGCCTCCCGCGCCGATACGCCCGCCATCAACCGGGATGTTTCACGTGAAACGAAGCACAGCCCGTCGAAACACGGTCCGACCGGGCACAGCCCGACAGAGCCCAGCCCGACCGGTCACAGCCTCCGGTCAGACCCGTCCACACGCCGTTGCACCGGCCCCGGCAGGTTCGTCGGCACCCTCCCCCTCGGGCTGGTCCCGCGTACCGCGACCCGCCCCACCGCCACGCTGGCCGCCTCCGCCGTTCCGCGGGCCGGCTGCCGCGGAGCCACGGGCCGCCTCCACCGCGGCGGCGATCTCCCGGGCCTCCCGCTCCGCCTGCTCCGCCTTCTCACGCGCCTGGGCCGCGAGGTCCACCCGGCCCTCAGGCTTGATGTGGGCGATGACACCGGGGTGGGCGATCGACGGAAGGAGGTGACGCCACATCTCGGCCACCTGCTCACGCAGATCGGCACGCCCCGAGTCGGCTTCCGATATCAGCTGGATACCCGTGAACGACGCCACGATGACCTTGGCCGACACCATCGGATCGACATGGGGCAGCACCTCGCCCCGCTCCTTGCCCAGCTCCAGCATCCGGGCCGTCGCGTCGATCCAGTCACCCCACGGGTGCGGGCCGCCGAGGAAGACACCTTCGATGGAGAGGCGGGTCCCGGCACGCGCCATCGCGTTGTGGCGCAGAGCGAAGGCGAACTGCTGGCCGCCGTCCACCAGCGACTGGAGCGGCGATCCGTCCTGGGCGAAGTCGACCGTGGAGGTCTGCTCGTCCATGATCGCCTGGGCGATGGCCTCCTTGGACGCGAAGTGGAAGTACAGCGCCCCCTTGGTCACCTTGGCGCGGCGCAGGATCTCCGAGATGGCCGCGCGCTCGTAGCCGTAGTCGTCGAAGACACTCGCCGCGGCATCCACGATCGACCGCCACGTCTGCACCGCGCGAGCCTGCTTCGCCATTTCCTGCCTCCGGGACGTTCTGTGCGCTCAGCCCTTCACTGCCGAGCAGCCGTCGATCCAGCCTCTGCAGCCAGCGTATGCATGTACGCCGCCTCGCAGACCATCGGTCTGTCCGGAAACCGCTCCGGACAACCGCTCCGGAGAGGTCCACCGCCGCCCGGCCTCCGCCGGGCCATACCGACCGCCCTGCCTGTTTACCCCACCGTCCGTCGGCGGAACAGCCGACCCAACAACGAAGAACCCCCGCTCCGGATCTCTCCGAAGCGGGGGTTCTCTCATGAGCTTCAACAGTTGCAAGCAACTGCCGTTGTGCGCGAGGGGGGATTTGAACCCCCACGTCCCTAAGGACACTGGCACCTGAAGCCAGCGCGTCTGCCGTTCCGCCACTCGCGCAAGAGTGGTGTTTCCAGACTCTCTCACCGTGTTCGGTGCGAGCGCCTGGCGACATCCGGAAGATTAGCACGCTGGACAGGGTGGATTCACATCCGTTGTTCGACCGGCTCCCGGACGGGAATCGGGAACGCGAAGCCGTCACACCCACTCCTCCAGAGAGCACCGCGTGTGCGGGACACTGTGAGGAGGCCACCTCTACGATCCGTGTGAGGGGTGACACTCATCCACAGGGCAGAGAAGGGGAACCAGCCGATTTCCCGACGCGTGGATACGATCAGTAAGCAGTACAGGGACGATGACACCGGAGGAGGTGCCCCATGGGGGTCATGAAGCGTTTCGAGCAGCGTCTCGAAGGGCTGGTCAACGGCACCTTCGCCAAGGTCTTCAAGTCCGAGGTGCAGCCGGTGGAGATCGCGGGAGCCCTCCAGCGGGAGTGCGACAACAACGCGACGATCTGGAACCGCGAGCGGACCGTCGTCCCCAACGACTTCATCGTCGAGCTCAGCACGCCCGACTACGAGCGGCTCAGCCCGTACTCGGGCCAGCTCGGCGACGAGCTGTCCGGCCTGGTGCGCGACTACGCCAAGCAGCAGCGCTACACCTTCATGGGACCGATCAAGGTCCACCTGGAGAAGGCGGACGACCTCGACACCGGTCTCTACCGCGTGCGCAGCCGCACCCTGGCGTCGAGTTCGTCACAGCTGGACCAGCCCGATCAGCACCAGCGGCCCGCCCCCGGCCGGCCCGCCCCCCCGCAGGCCCCCGGTGGCTACGGCTACCCCCCGGCCGCGGCCCCGCCGATGCCCGCGGCCCCGCCGCCCGGCGGCGTACGGCCCGCGGCCCCCACGAGCGACCGGCGCCCGCCGGCCGGGCCCGGCGCACTGCCGGACACCCAGGTGCGGCGCTGGATCGAGATCAACGGCACCCGCCATCAGATTTCCCGCCCGACGTTGGTGATGGGACGATCCACCGACGCCGATGTGCGGATCGACGACCCCGGCGTATCGCGCCGGCACTGTGAGATCCGGACCGGAACGCCCTCGACGATCCAGGATCTCGGGTCCACCAACGGCATCGTGGTGGACGGGCAGCACACAACCCGCGCTACGCTCCGCGACGGCTCACGGATCGTCGTGGGCAGCACCACCATCGTTTACCGGCAAGCCGAAGGGTGAAGCGGGGGCAATGTCAGAGCTGACCCTGACGGTCATGCGGCTAGGTTTCCTGGCCGTTCTGTGGCTGTTCGTCATCGTGGCCGTCCAGGTCATCCGCAGCGACCTGTTCGGAACGCGCGTCACGCAGCGCGGCTCACGCCGCACTGCCGCCGACGCGCGCCCCCAACAGGGCCGCCAACCGCAACAGGCGGCGCCGCCCCAGCAGCGCCAGCAGCCCGGCCGCCAGCGCCGCGGCGCACCCACAAAGCTGGTCGTGTCCGAAGGCACCCTCACGGGCACCACGGTCGCGCTCCAGGGCCAGACCATCACCCTGGGCAGGGCCCACGATTCAACGATCGTGCTGGACGACGACTACGCGTCCAGCAGGCATGCCAGGATCTACCCGGACCGGGACGGGCAGTGGATCGTCGAGGATCTCGGGTCCACCAACGGCACGTATCTGGAACGGACCCGGCTCACCACCCCGACGCCCGTTCCGCTGGGCGCGCCGATCCGTATCGGCAAGACCGTCATCGAGCTGCGGAAGTAGTACGACAATGAGCGAGCGGAGCGAGCGAGCCGCGGCGGCCAGGACGACGGACGCTGCCCGGTTCCCGACCGGAGGGTGGGCAGTGTGGCTCGAGACAGGCTGTACCCCGACGCGGCGTCGACTGGGCAGGTGCGTATGAGTCTGTCCCTGCGCTTCGCCGCCGGATCGCACAAGGGCATGATCCGGGAGGGGAACGAGGACTCCGGCTATGCCGGACCACGCCTGCTCGCCATCGCCGACGGCATGGGCGGCCAGGCGGCCGGTGAGGTCGCCAGCTCCGAGGTGATCTCCACGCTCGTCCAGCTCGACGACGACGTGCCGGGCTCGGACATCCTGACGTCCCTGGCCACGGCGGTGCAGCAGGCCAACGACCAGCTGCGCGTCATGGTCGAGGAGGACCCCCAGCTGGAGGGCATGGGCACCACGCTCACCGCGCTGCTCTGGACCGGCCAGCGGCTCGGTCTGGTGCACGTCGGCGACTCCCGCGCGTATCTGCTGCGCGACGGCGTCCTGACCCAGATCACCCAGGACCACACCTGGGTGCAGCGCCTCGTCGACGAGGGCCGGATCACCGAGGAAGAGGCCACCACCCACCCGCAGCGCTCCCTGCTGATGCGGGCGCTGGGCAGCGGCGACCACGTCGAGCCGGACCTCTCCATCCGCGAGGTCCGCGCCGGTGACCGCTACCTGATCTGCTCCGACGGCCTCTCCGGCGTGGTCTCGCACCAGACGATGGAAGAGACCCTGGCCAGCTACCAGGGCCCGCAGGAGACCATCCAGGAGCTCATCCAGCTCGCTCTGCGCGGCGGCGGTCCCGACAACATCACCTGCATCGTGGCCGACGTCCTGGACGTCGACAACAACGACACCCTGGCCGGCCGCCTCAACGACACCCCGGTCGTCGTCGGCGCGGTCGCCGAGAACCAGGCGGCCCAGCTGAGCGACGGCGGGGCCATGCAGACCCCCGCCGGGCGTGCGGCCGGTCTCGGCCGCCCCGTCCCGCCCCCCTCGGGCGGCTTCGGCCCGCCCGGCAGCGGTGACTCCGGTTACGGCTCCATGCCGGACGGCTCGTACGACTCCTACACCGATGACGACCTCACCAAGCCGCGTGGCGGCCGTAGATGGCTCAAGCGCTCCGTCTTCACCGTGCTGACCCTGGCCGTGATCGGCGGCGGTCTCTACGGCGGCTACCGCTGGACGCAGACCCAGTTCTACGTCGGCGCGCAGAACGAGAACGTGGCGCTGTTCCGCGGCATCAGCCAGGACCTCGCCTGGATCTCGCTCTCCAAGGTCGAGAAGAACCACCCCGAGATCGAGCTGAAGTACCTGCCCCCCTACCAGCGCAAGCAGGTCGAGGCGACGATCGCCGAGGGCAACATCACCGACGCACGCAAGAAGGTCGACGAACTCGCCGTGCAGGCCTCGGCCTGCAAGAAGGACGCGGAGCGCCGCGCGGCCGAGGCCGAGACCAGGGCCCGTACGGGCGAGGGCCAGGCCGGCGGCACCGCCGGGGCCCCCGCCACCAGGACTTCCGCCACGTCCTCCACCGCGGGGACCAAGCCGACCACAGCGACTCCCACTCCCGGCCCCAGCCTCTCGGAGGAAGAGAAGAAGCTGGTCCCGCAGTGCGGTAAGCAGTAAAGCCGTAGGGGGCCTTCAGCACCATGAGCGTTGTCACCAACACGACCACCATCGGCGCGATCGACGCACCGAGCCGCCGCAACACCGAGCTGATGATGCTGGTTTTCGCCATCGCCATCTCGGTGTTCGCCTACGCCAACGTCGGGCTCGCGCTGGACGGTTCGCTGCCGTCGGGCATGTTCGGCTACGGAGCCGGGCTCATCCTCCTCGGCGGCGTGGCGCACCTCGTGGTGCGCAAGTTCGCGCCGTACGCGGACCCGCTGCTGCTGCCGCTGGCCACCCTGCTCAACGGGCTGGGCCTGGTGCTGATCTGGCGGCTGGACCAGTCGCCCCGGCTGATCCAGCGGGCGGAGTACCTGTACGGGGCGTACAGCCCCGACGCCCCCAAACAGCTGCTGTACTCCGCGATCGGTGTCGCCTTCTTCGTAGCGGTGCTGATGATCCTCAAGGACCACCGCATCCTGCAGCGGTACACCTACATCTCCATGGTGGTCGCGCTGGTCCTGCTGATCATCCCGATGTTCTTCCCCGCCGTGAACGGCGCGAAGATCTGGATCAGCCTGGGCCCCTTCTCGATCCAGCCGGGCGAGTTCGCCAAGATCCTCATCGCGATCTTCTTCTCCGGCTATCTCATGGTGAAGCGCGATGCCCTGGCACTGGCCAGCCGCCGCTTCATGGGGATGTACCTGCCGCGCGGACGTGACCTCGGGCCGATCATCACGATCTGGGCCCTGTCGATCCTGATCCTGGTCTTCGAGACCGACCTCGGCACCTCGCTGCTCTTCTTCGGCCTCTTCGTGGTGATGCTCTACGTCGCCACGGAACGCACCAGCTGGATCGTCTTCGGTCTGCTGATGTCGGCGGTCGGCGCGGTCGGTGTGGCCTCCTTCGAGTCGCACGTGCAGCAGCGTGTGAGCGCCTGGCTCGACCCGTTCTCCGAGGCGACGTGGGCCCAGAGCGACCAGCTCGGCCAGTCCCTCATGGCCTTCGCCTCGGGTGGCACGCTCGGCACCGGGCTCGGACAGGGCCACTCCGACCTGATCATGTTCGCCGCCAACGCCGACTTCATCCTCTCCACTGTCGGCGAGGAGCTGGGGCTGGCCGGGATGATGGCGGTCCTGCTGGTCTACGGCCTGATCATCGAGCGCGGCGTCCGTACCTCACTGGCCGCACGCGACCCCTTCGGCAAGCTGCTCGCCATCGGCCTCTCCGGAGCGTTCGCGATCCAGATCTTCGTGGTCGCCGGCGGCGTGATGGGTCTCATCCCGCTCAGCGGTATGACCATGCCGTTCCTCGCTTACGGTGGTTCGTCCGTGCTCGCCAACTGGGCGCTGATCGCCATCCTGATCCGCATCAGCGATACCGCCCGTCGGCCGGCTCCCGCCCCCTCACCGTCCACCGACGCCGAGATGACCCAGGTGGTCCGACCGTGAACAAGCCGCTGCGCCGGATCGCCATCTTCTGCGGCATCCTCATGCTGGCGCTGATGGTGCGGACCAACTACCTCCAGTACGTACGCGCCGACGATCTCAACACCCGCGACGAGAACCGCCGCATCCGCATCGAGCGCTACGCCCACGAGCGCGGCAACATCATCGTCGACGGCAAGGCCGTCACCGGGTCCGTCGAGACCAACGGCAGCGACTTCAAGTACAAGCGGGTCTGGAAGGACGGGCCCCTGTGGGCCCCCGTGACCGGCTACTCCTCGCAGGCCTTCGACTCCTCGCAGCTGGAGAACCTCGAGGACGGCATCCTCACGGGCAACAGCGACCAGCTCTTCTTCAACCGCACCCTGTCGATGTTCACCGGTGACAAGAAGCAGGGCGGCAACGTCGTCACCACCCTCAACGGCGCCGCGCAGAAGGCCGCGTTCAAGGGGCTCGGGGACAAGAAGGGCGCCGTCGTCGCCCTCGACCCGCAGACCGGCGCCATCCTGGCGCTCGCGAGCACACCCTCGTACGACCCCTCGGTCTTCGCGGGCAACTCCAACAAGGACTCCGAGGCGCGGGAAAAGCTCCTGAAGGACAAGGACAAGCCGATGCTCAACCGGGCATTGCGCGAGACCTACCCGCCCGGCTCCACCTTCAAGGTCGTCACCGCCGCCGCCGCCCTGGAGAACGGGCTCTACGACGACATCGACGCCAAGACGGAGTCGCCGCTGCCCTGGACGCTGCCGCAGACCAACCTGCCGCTGCAGAACGAGGGCAACATCCCCTGCGAGAACGCGTCGCTGCGCGAGGCCCTGCGGGTGTCGTGCAACTCCGTCTTCGGGAAGGTCAGCGACGACCTCGGCAACGAGAAGATGATCGAGCAGGCGGACAAGTTCGGCTTCAACAAGGAAGTCTTCACCCCCGTCCGCGCCGACGCGAGCATCTACCCCGAGGACAACAAGCCGCAGAACGCGATGGCCGGCATCGGCCAGGCGTCCAACCGGACCACTCCCCTCCAGATGGCCATGGTCGCCTCCGCCATCGCCAACGACGGCAAGCTGATGCAGCCGTACATGGTCGCCAAGCGACAGGCGCCCAACCTGGACGACATCTACACCCACGAGCCCGAGGAGCTCAGCCGGGCGCTGTCCGGGGAGAACGCCCAGAAGGTCCAGCAGATGATGGAGACCGTCGTCAAGGACGGTACGGGAACCAGGGCACAGATCCCCGGCGTCACAGTGGGCGGCAAGACCGGTACCGCCCAGCACGGTCTGAACAACAGCGAGAAGCCCTACGCCTGGTTCATCTCGTATGCGAAGACCGACAACGGCTCACCGGTCGCCGTCGCCGTCGTGGTCGAGGACGGCAACGCCAACCGGGACGACATCTCCGGTGGCGGACTGGCCGCCCCGATCGCGCGCGACGTGATGAAGGCGGTCATCGACAGCAAGCAGTGAGGCCCGTCACGGCGGTCGCCCGCCCATTCCGGACATCGGATACCGGTCGGATATCGGCTGACGGGTGCGGGCTGATCACGTACCGCGTGCCCGGTAGCGTATGCGCGAACAGCGCACCGCCGGACCACACACACGGGTGCGGTCAGGACTGACGGAGAGGGCTGGAACAGTTATGGAAGAGCCGCGTCGCCTCGGCGGCCGGTACGAGCTGGGCTCGGTGCTCGGCCGTGGTGGCATGGCCGAGGTCTACCTCGCCCACGACACCCGGCTCGGCCGCACCGTAGCTGTGAAGACGCTCCGGGCCGACCTGGCCCGTGACCCGTCCTTCCAGGCCCGGTTCCGCCGTGAGGCCCAGTCGGCCGCCTCGCTCAACCACCCCGCGATCGTCGCCGTCTACGACACCGGCGAGGACTACGTCGACGGGGTCTCCATCCCGTACATCGTGATGGAGTACGTCGACGGCTCGACGCTGCGGGAGCTCCTGCACTCCGGCCGCCGGCTGCTGCCCGAGCGCACGCTGGAGATGACGGTCGGGATCCTCCAGGCGCTCGAATACTCGCACCGCGCCCAGATCGTCCACCGGGACATCAAGCCGGCCAACGTGATGCTGACGCGCACCGGCCAGGTCAAGGTCATGGACTTCGGCATCGCCCGTGCCATGGGTGACTCCGGCATGACCATGACGCAGACCGCCGCGGTCATCGGCACCGCCCAGTACCTCTCCCCGGAGCAGGCCAAGGGCGAGCAGGTCGACGCGCGCTCCGACCTGTACTCCACCGGCTGTCTCCTCTACGAGCTCCTCGCGGTCCGGCCCCCGTTCGTCGGGGACTCGCCCGTCGCCGTGGCCTACCAGCACGTGCGCGAGGAGCCGCAGCCGCCGAGCAACTTCGACCCCGAGATCACGCCCGAGATGGACGCGATCGTGCTGAAGGCGCTCACCAAGGACCCGGACTACCGCTACCAGTCCGCCGACGAGATGCGGGCCGACATCGAGGCCTGCCTCGACGGCCGGCCGGTCGCGGCGACGGCGGCGATGGGGGCCGCGGGGTACGGGGGCTACGACGGCTACAACGCCGACCAGCCCACCACCGCCCTGCACCCCGCCGACCCGAACAACGCGCAGACGTCGATGCTGCCGCCGGTCAGCCCGGACGACGGCGGTTACGGCTACGACGACCGCGCGGGCCGCCGGCGCCAGCAGCAGAAGAAGAGCAACACCTCGACGATCCTGCTGGTCGTCGCGGGCATCCTGGTGCTCGTCGGCGCGATCCTGATCGGCCGGGCCGTGTTCAGCGACAACGGCAACGACGGCCAGGTCTCCGTGCCGAACCTGGTCGGCGTCACCGTGAAGGACGCGGAACAACTCGCCGGGAACGCGGGGGTCGTCCTCAAGGTCGGCGGCGAGGAGCCGTGCGAGCAGCAGGAGAAGGGCAAGATCTGCTCGCAGGACCCGAAGGACGGCACGATGGAGGAGAACGGGACCGTCACGGTCAAGGTCTCCTCCGGCGCACCGAAGATCGAGGTGCCCGATGTCCTGGAGAAGTCCGAGGACGGTGCGCGCAAGGCCCTGGAGGACAAGGGGTTCACGGTCAACGTGGACGCGGTCGAGTCCGAGAAGACCGAGGGCACGGTGATCGAGCAGAAGCCCGAGGGCGGCTCCGAGGCGGAGGACGGCTCCGAGGTGACCATCACGGTCGCCAAGAAGGAGACCCTGGACCTGCCCGACATGCGCACCCGCACCTTCGAGGCCGCGGAACAGCAGCTGCGGGGCATCGGCTTCACCAACATCGCGCGGTCCGATGTCGACTCGGACGAGCCGAAGGACGTCGTCGTCGAGCAGAGCCCGGAGCCCGGAAAGCACGCCAAGGACGCGCAGATCGTCCTCAAGGTGTCCAAGGGCCCGCCGGAGCCGCCGGAGCCGGAGAAGGTCACGGTCCCCGCCGACCTCTCGGGCAAGTCCTACCAGGACGCCCGGGGGCAGCTGGAGGGCATGGGGCTGGTCGTCGAGCTGGGGCCGGGGTCGGCCGACAACCCGGACGCCAGGGTGGTGACGAGCAACCCCGCCCCTGGCTCCGAGATGGACAAGGGCGGCAGCATCATGCTTTTCACCGCGCAAGGCGGTAACGGAAATTTCTTCGGCGGTAACAACGGCCGATAGCAGCGGCCGCCGACCCGCGTAGGCCCCGGAACCCCCACCACCTGGAGGTGCGCAGGTTGAACTTGCCCTGCTCGTCTTCCAGCCGGCCCTGAAACACCGCGCCGTGCTCGCCCACCGGCAGGCCGGCGATGGGGCGCGCCCAG